>NZ_JBXBBJ010000005.1:0-234092 GCF_057221575.1 Paenibacillus sp. Y660
GCTTTTCAAATTCACTAGAGGCAATAGCCTTGGACTCTGGGTATATGACGCCTTATATTTGTAAACAAACACTTGGTGAAAACCTCCTCACGGTTATAGCGGATCGCGGCGCTTCAACAAAAGAAGGAACACTTCCCAAAAAACAATTTACGTATCATGATGAACGGGATATTTACATATGTCCGGCGGGTGAATCCTTAACCTATGCCACTACGAACCGGAACGGATATAGAGAGTACCGCTCGAATTCAGCCATATGTTGTGAATGTCCGTTGCAAGAAAAGTGTACAACGAACGCTAACAAACAACGGACCATTCAGCGGCATGTGTGGGAAGACTACAAGGAACAGGTGATTCGGAACCGCCAAAGCGAAAACGGAGGGGCTGTGTACCAATTGCGCTGTCAAACCATAGAGCGAAGCTTCGCGGATGCCAAAGTGCTCCACGGGCTTCGCCGTTGCCGGTTTCGGGGAAGAAACAACACACAGGAACAAGTGTTGATGACGGCTATTGCACAGAATCTAAAGAAGATTGCGAGGCATCTAGCCAAGCAATCTACGCCACTAAATCACGGAAAAAGTATGCTATTTGCTACCACAACCCGAATTTCCAGTTCTTGGGGTGGGTACCGGCTTGCTGCTTAAAACTATTTCTAAACAGTCTGATTTTCTCCCGTTAATTTTTCGTTTTTGACCCAAATTCGGTAATGGTGCTAAGAATAACGGGAGATTTTCCAGTTAAATGGTCTAACTACCTTCTCGTTGGAAAAATAGATGGAGTTTTTCCAGTTAGTTCTACCGAAGTAGTTAGCGGATACTGGCTACAATGTCTCCCGAAACGCCAAACGAGCCTAAGAAGCGATTCTGAAGGCTCGTTTGATCTCTAATGTATCTATAAAGCTTCCTTAATGAGATTCGTTCAGCTGGTTCAATATTTGATCCTGAATGAGGTCATCCTCTCTTACAATTTGCGCACCAGCCATCAGAATATAAATAATGCCGCCGAAGAACAATGCGCTCAAAATAATAATATAAGTCACGTCAGTCTCCTTTCGTTAAAACAAGGTAATTTTAATGTTAATTTCAAATTCAAGATAAATTTCAAGATAAATTTCAAGATTAATATCCAAAGTAATAATCAGATAAATTAAAGGATCATTCAAGAGTTTAATCAAGAGATTAATTTGAAGCTCAAAAGCACTCCAATGCTTCCGAGAATGCGACTATTCCGGGATATATTTCTTCGTATTTAGGCTTCGAATAGCAAAAACGGATATAGCCGGGCTCCGAGCCGTAAACACTTCCAGGCACAAATGCCACTCCTCGTTTGATCGCTTCTTCCAGTAGCTTCGCATCATCTATTTTTTGATTAATTTTGCACCATAAGTTCAGTCCGCCGAGCGGAGGGACAAAGCTTACCTTTCCTTGAAGCGTGTCCTTTAAAGTCTGTACCATGATCTTCTGCTTCTGAAATAGAGCTTGACGCAATTGCACAAAATGCTGGTCAAAATGCTCAGAGGCGAGCAGTCGTTCCGCCACCCATTGCGACAGGATGCTTAAGCCAAAATCCATTTGCTGCCTTGCATCGGTAAGACGTTCAATGACTGATTGGGGAGCTACCATCCAACCGATCCTAAGCCCAGAAGCGGCAATTTTGGAAAGTGAGCCGATGTAGAGCACGATTCCGTCCGTATCCAGCGATTTGAGCGGTGCAGGGACATTTCCGTCAAAGGCGGTCAAGCTGAAAGGATCATCCTCTACGACTGGAATGCGCAAATCTGCAGCAATCTTAAGCAGCCGTTTTCTTTTTGAATCGCTGAGGATGGTGCCGGTTGGATTTTGGTAGTTGGGATTTAAAAAAACCATCCGAATGCGATGCTGGCGATATAAGCTCGTAATATCATCCGGATCGATCCCATCCTCATGTACGGGCAGCCGGAAGATCCGCAAGCCAGCCGATTGGAACATCGGCAGCGAATAGCTGTAAGAAGGGTCCTCAATAGCAACGGCATCGCCCGGAGACAGCAAGCATTGCGTAATCAAATATAAAGACTGCTGCGAACCGGATGTAATCAGCATAGACGACTCCGTCGTATGAATGCCGTTGTAATGTTTGAGGGAGCTGACGAGCGATTTTCTTAATGGAAAAAAGCCCTGCGGATCATCGTAGCCAAGATGCTCCTGAAACGACTGCTCCCGCAAAATCCGATTAACCAACTCATTTGGAAATAAATCGGACGACAGCTCTCCGCTTGCCATATTAATGATCGACGAGTCGTTTTGCGTAGCCTCACGAACGCGGCGCATTAGCGGGAGATTAGGAAGGAAGGTGCCGCCCTCCGTATATTGCCGCCAATTTGGCGTATTCGTAGGCGAGATGCCCCATTTGGTCAGACTGACCCGTGTACCGCTGCCGACCGTGCTTTCCACTAATCCAGATGCCCGCAGTTCTTCATAGGCCTGAATGATAGTGCTGCGGTTAACGCCAAGCTGCTCCGCCAGCTTGCGTTCGGAGGGCAGGCTGCTGCCAGGCGGAAGCTCCGCATAAGAGATGGCGCGCTGGATATGATCGACAATTTGCTGGTATAAGGGGGTTTGTGCTGAACGATCTGGTTTCCACATGGTCTACCAACACCTTTTGCGAATAATGACATGTCTGATCCTACCATAACGGTAATGGATTGGCTTTAATATGTACAGATCCAATTGGAAGTATTATAGACCCTCCAATTTAATTTTAACAAACGGTAGATAAAGCTTATATGCGATGTCGTATATTTTGCTGCACTAATCGTATTTTTCGTCGTCGATACGAATAATTTGATCCACAATGAGCTCTGTAGAACGACGACTCGAATTGATCTGCCGATCCTTCCGCTTCGTCATAACTCGAGCTCGACATCGCGTTCCAGTTTGTTTTGATTATAACATCTTGGCAGTTGTCCGTGATATGATAGAGGAAATGGTCATCGCAATTGAGGGGAGAATAACGTAACATGTACGAGCATTTAGTATCGTTTAAGTTTAAAGAGGAGCTGTCCGTCAGTATGGAAAAAGAGCTGCTGGACGCTTTATACGCGCTGCCTTCAGAAATTCCGGGTATCGTGGAGCTGACAGCCGGCATTAACGAAACGACGGAAACGGGCAACATCCAAGGCTATACGCTCGGACTCCGTGTGACATTTGCTGATCAGGAGGCGCTTCATGCATACGGACCGCATCCTGCTCATCAAAGCTTTGTGAGCAAGCTGGATGGCCTCATCGATAATGTTATCGTGATCGACTACCCAATTTCGAATAAACAATAGCAGCATTGCGAATGTGCTAATAAATGATACAGGCAGGGTGAATATATGGCTGACAAAGAAGAATTGGTCCGGTTTGGCGTATCGTTCCCGGCTCAGCTAATTGAACAGTTTGATCGATTTGCGGATGAGCAAGGCTATTCGAATCGATCGGAGGCCATTCGCGATTTGGCAAGGCGGGCTTTGCTTGAGCCTGCCCGCATGGAAGGTCAAGAGCATGTTGCAGGTACGATTGTTCTCGTCTATGATCACCATGCGAGCGATCTACCAATCGTACTCATGGAGGTGCAGCACCGCTTCCATCATGACATCATCTCCAACATGCATGTTCATTTGAATCACGATCAATGCTTAGAGGTAATCGTTGTTAGAGGGGAGCTCTCCCGGCTTCGATCGTTGCATCAGCAAATTCAAGCACAGAAGGGCGTTACCTACGCTGAGCTTTCCGTTACTTACGCGGATAAGCATGAGCATGTCACGGCGCATAAGCATGACACGGCACACAAGCATGACATGGCGCATAAGCATACCTAGTATTAGCGCTGCAGAGAAATGGTCACCATATTTCGATCGCACACATACGCCGATTTCACTCTATAAGCACCTATGTGAGCTTACAGCACACAAATTCGAGCTGCTCCATAGCTGTAAGCGCAAATACGTGCTTACAGCTATTTTTCGATCGCACATATACATCGATTTCACTCTATAAGCACCTAACTGTGCGAATAGACCAGATAGAGCCATTTTATAAGCAAATACCGTGAAAAAGATAATGAAATGATGTGCATATCGTGTTACAATATCGCATAATTGTGTTACGAAAGTTGACATTTGAAAAGGGGAGCTACTTTGAAAAGATTTATTACAGGTATCATCTCTACCATTATCGTGATGATCGTTGTATCAGGCTGTGCCGGAGCAAAGCCGCAAGCAAGAGAAACAAACTCCGATGACCTCGTTGTTGCGATAGGCGCTGAGCCGGAAACGGGCTTTGACCCGACCAGGGGCTGGGGACGCTATGGCTCTCCGCTATTCCAAAGCACGCTGCTGAAGCGTGATGATGATCTGAAAATCGTAAATGATTTGGCAACTGGCTACGAGATTAGCGAGGATGGAAAGGTATGGACGGTCAAGCTGAGGGAGGATGTGTTGTTCTCCGATGGGAAGCCGCTCTCGGCCGAGGATGTGAAATTTACCTTTGACACAGCAGCAACCAACGGAGCAGCCATTGATCTGACGAATTTGGCATCCGTTGAGGCGGGGCAAAATGAGGTTTCTTTTCACCTGAAGAAGCCGCAATCGACCTTTGTTTATTTCCTCATTACGACCGGCATAGTTCCTAAGCATACCTATAGCAGCACCTATGCAGAAAATCCAGTCGGCTCAGGTCCATATAAGTTTGTACAATGGGATCGCGGGCAGCAGTTAATCGTACAAGCAAATGACAATTACTATGGGCGCAAGCCTTATTTTCAAAAGCTGATCTTCCTATTTCTAAATGAGGATGCGGCTTTTGCAGCTGCCAAGGCGGGCACGGTTGATATTTCGTATATTCCGTCAGCCTTCAGCAAGCAGCAGGTCGCAGGCATGCATCTGGAAGCGGTGAAGTCGGTTGATAACCGCGGCATCGCGTTCCCTTATGTGAAGGCAGGCGGCAAGACAGAGGATGGCTATCCGATCGGCAATGATGTAACGGCGGATATCGCAATCCGCAAGGCCATCAACTTGGTCATTAATCGTCAGCAATTGGTCGACGGCATTTTGGAAGGCTACGGCTCACCGGCCTATACGGCCAACGATGGACTTCCGTGGTGGAACGAGGAGTCTGTCTTCAAGGACAACGACGCGGAAGCTGCTGCGAAAATTTTAACGGACGGCGGATGGACGGACAGCGACAACGACGGCATCGTAGAAAAAGGGGCGCTGAAAGCGGAGTTTACGCTTCTTTATCCGTCAGGAGACGTAACGAGGCAGTCACTCGCGCTTGCTGCAGCTGAAATGGTTCAAGCAGCAGGCATTCGGATGAACGTCGAGGGCAAGAGCTGGGATGAAATCGAAAAGCTGATGAACGCAAACGCGATTCTGCTTGGCTGGGGCAGCCATGATCCGCTAGAAATGTACAACCTGTACAGCAGCTCCTTTGGCGGCGTCGATTATTACAATACAGGCTATTACAGCAATCCGTCCGTCGACAAATGGTTCGAGCAAGCGCTTGATGCCCGTACGGAAGAGGAATCACTTGCTTTTTGGAAAAAAGCGCAGTGGGACGGTCAAACGGGGCTAAGCGTCAAAGGCGATGCGCCTTGGGCATGGCTCGTGAATATCGACCATCTTTATTTGGTCAAGGATGGCCTGGATATCGGCAAGCAGCGCATACAGCCGCATGGCCACGGATGGCCGCTAACGGACAATATCGAGAGCTGGAGCAGGAAAAAGTAGCGGGCGGGAAGAGGGAATTGGGATGATGCAAGGGTTGGCCTTATTTTTAGGAAAAAAGATCATTCGCCTGTTCGCGCTGCTCGCCTCTGTCAGCATCATAGCTTTTGCGCTTGTCGCCATGTCGCCGATCGATCCGGTGCAGTCGTACATCGGAGCAGATGTGATGCGAGTCGGGGCGGAGCAAAGGCAGGAAATCGCCGCTTATTGGGGGCTTGACCGGCCGTTTGCAGAGCGTTTTTTGAAGTGGGCGTCGGCTTTGCTTCAAGGCGATTTGGGAACATCAATGATCTACCGCGAGCCTGTAACCAAAGTGATTGCCGAACGATTTATGCATTCCGCATTGCTTATGGCGTTCGCATGGATGCTGTCAGGCATTATAGGCTTCACAGCAGGCATTGCCGCCGCGTTAAAAAAAGATACCTGGGTCGACCGTCTTATCAAAAGCTATTGCTACACGCTCGCATCGACGCCCGCCTTCTGGGTCGGCTTGCTGCTTATGATGATTTTCGCCGTATGGCTGGGCTGGCTCCCGGTTGGGCTAGGAGTTCCCGCGGGCGTCTTGTCAGGCAGCGTCACGATTGGCGATTATGTGAAGCATATGATCTTGCCAGCGATTACGCTTAGCGTCGTGGGTATCGCGCCTATTGCGCTTCATACGAGGCAAAAGCTTATTGATGTCATGGACAGCGACTATATTTTGTTTGCTAGAGCAAGAGGCGAAAGGGGAATGGGCTTGCTGCTGCGGCACGGGCTGCGAAATATCGCCCTGCCCGCCATTACGCTTCAGTTCGCTTCATTTGGCGAATTGTTCGGAGGCGCCGTGCTTGCGGAGCAGGTATTCTCATATCCCGGGCTCGGACAAGCTACGGTTGAGGCGGGCCTCAGAGGCGACGTGCCGCTGCTGATGGGACTTGTTCTGTGCAGCACGCTGTTCGTTTTTACGGGGAATGCGCTAGCGGATTATTTCTATCGTGTGGTTGATCCTAGGCTTCGGCTTGGGAAGGAGGTGCGGGAATGAGACAGCTTGCATCAACAAAGAAGCAAAGAGATCGAAGCTGGAACGAGAGGCGGCGTACGCTCATCTCCGCAGCAGGAGCGGCGATTCTGCTTGCAGGCATCGGACTAGGCAGCTGGCTGCTAGGCTCGGCAGGACTTGCCGTGCAGCTGGAAAATCGGAATTTGGCGCCGTCGCTTGCCCATTTGTTCGGAACGGATTGGCTCGGAAGAGATATGCTCTCTCGCACCGTAAAGGGACTCGCTTTAAGCATACAGGTGGGACTGCTAGGTGCGGCCAGCAGCGTAGTCATTGCTGCGATCATGGGATTGATGGCGGCTACGCTTGGAAAAACGGCTGACCGAATCATTACATGGCTAATCGATGTTTTTCTGAGCGTTCCTCATCTCGTCATGCTAATCCTGATCGCCTTCGTATGCGGGGGCGGCTTGAAGGGGATTGCGATCGGCATCATGCTCACCCATTGGCCTAGCCTTGCTCGCATTATACGCGCGGAGGCGCTTCAGCTCATGTCGGCGGAATACGTGCTTGTGGCGAGAAGGCTTGGACGATCGCGCTATCATGTTGCAGCGCGCCATTTGGCGCCTCATTTGTTTCCGCAATTGCTGGTGGGGTTTCTTATTCTATTTCCCCATGCTGTGCTTCATGAAGCAGCGATAACGTTTCTTGGCCTTGGCATGTCGCCGCATCAACCGGCAATCGGAATCATTTTGTCAGAATCGATGCGTTATTTATCGACAGGCATGTGGTGGCTGGCCGTATTTCCAGGCTTAGGCCTGCTGGCAATGGTACGTGCGTTCGATAAGCTGGGCAACCATCTTAGGCAGCATGTTGATCCTCGGAATACGCATCTATAATAGCAGGGGAAGGGAGGAACCAATATGCCTCTTCTTGAAGTAAGCAAATTATCGATTTCATTCATTCAATATACAAAAGGCAGCGCGCTGCAAAAGGTTGCCGTCATGGAGGAGCTTGATTTTGCCATTAACGAAGGCGAGATCGTAGCGGTCGTTGGTGCGAGCGGATCGGGCAAAAGCCTGCTCGCCCACGCCATTATGGGCATTCTTCCGAAAAACGTCGCCATGACGGGAACCATTTCTTATGGCGGCGAGCTGCTCGACGAGGCTAAGCTGAAGCTTTACCGCGGGAAGGAAATCGCACTTGTTCCGCAGTCGGTCAGCTATTTAGATCCATTAATGCGAGTAGGCAAGCAGCTGCGGACGCAGGCTGACGGGGACGAGCAGCGCAGGGAGCGGCAAGGCTTATTCGAGCGGTTTCAACTCGGCCGACATGTGGAGAAGCTCTTTCCGTTCCAGCTCTCGGGCGGCATGGCGCGCAAGGTGCTCGTCTCGACGGCAGCGCTTGGAAGGACGCGGCTCATCATTGCAGATGAACCGACACCGGGTATGCATCCGGATGATGTAACGGAGGCGCTGGGAAGATTCAAGCAGCTGGCCGAGGGGGGCTGCGCGATCTTGTTCATTACGCATGATATTGAGGCAGCGCTTCGCATCGCGGATAAAGTAGCCGTGTTTTATGCGGGGACGGCCGTCGAGCTTGCACCCGCAGCTGATTTTCAAGGGAACGGCGAGCGGCTGCGGCATCCTTACAGCCAAGCATTATGGCGCGCGCTGCCGCAAAACGGGTTTGAACCGATTGCCGGCACGCAGCCTGCAAGAAGCTCGGATGTACAAGGCTGTCTCTTCGCTGCGCGCTGCAGCCAAGCTGTAGAATCATGCGGCGCGAGCAGACCGGAGCCTCGCGAGCTAAGAGGCGGAATGGTGAGGTGCGTACATGCAACTTGAAGGCAGAAATCTTGGATGGCGTTATCCGGGCGGTGATTGGCTGTTTCAGGATTTCAGCATCGCCATTGCCCCCGGCGAAGCGGTTGGCCTCATCGGCCCAAGCGGAAGCGGCAAAACCTCGCTTGGGCGTCTATTAGCAGGCTATGCAAAGCCTATGACTGGCGAAGTTAGCGTTCCAGGCCGAAGCAATCGTGAGAGCAGCTATGATCCGGTTCAAATGATTTTTCAGCATCCGGAACGCGCGGTTAACCCAAGGTGGCGAATGGCTAAGACGCTAACGGAGGGCTGGACGCCAGATGCCGAGCTTCTTGCAGCGCTAGGCATACAAGAGGAGTGGCTGCTCCGCTATCCGAATGAATTGTCGGGAGGCGAGCTGCAGCGCTGCTGCGTGGCGAGAGCGTTAGGTCCGGAGACCAAATTTCTAATCGCAGATGAAATGACGACGATGCTTGATGCCATCACGCAGGCACAAATCTGGCATACCGTAATGGATATCGTTCATGCCCGTCAGATCGGCCTGCTCGTTATAAGCCATGATCATGCCCTCGTAAATAAAATTTGCAGCCGCACGGTCCAATTTGGCTCATGAAAGATGATGGATGTCCACCATCCTTCATTAATCCTGCTTCTCCATAAGCCGGCGCAGCTTCGCTTCTGTCGAGGATTCAGGCGCCGGCGTATATACGCTGCACCTTAGATCCGTACTTCCCTGCACCTGAAAGGAAGTCAGGTGAAACAGCATTTTCCCTACCTTCGCATGGCGAAATTCCAGCAGCACATCGGGAGCAGAGCTAACCTGGCTTTGCTCCCAAAGATATTGAAACTCCGGATGGCTCCCCTTCATTTCTTCAATAAAACGCTCATACCAATCATCCTGCACATATTGGCCGTAGTAAGCACGAAAGATAGCAAGAAAACCGCCGACAAAATGCTCCCAATTGCCGGCAAGCCGCCGGAATTCCTTCCGAGTGAACAACAGCTGGATCATATTTCGCTGCTCGGCCGGAATTTGCTCGAAATCCATAAACACATGAGAGGCCGCTTGATTCCAGCCGACAATCTGGCAGCGGCGATCGGAAATAATCGTCGGACAGAAGCGCAGCTCCTGCAATATTCGCTTTAGAGAAGGCGTAATCTCCGACTGTTCTTCGTTCATTTGTATGGCGCCGTGGCCGGTCTCAAGGGCGAGGGCATATAAGTACTTTCGCTCATCGTCATTCATTTGCAGCGCTGCGGCGACGCAATCAAGAACGGAGGCAGATACTTTAATATCACGGCCCTGCTCAAGCCATGTATACCAGGTTGGACTGACGCCGGCAAGGGAAGCGACCTCTTCGCGCCTTAATCCTGGCGTTCTCCTCCGTGTTCCCGCAGGAAAACCGGCATCCTCCGGCCTGATTTTGGCTCGTTTGGACTTAAGGAAGGTAGACAGCGCTTGAAGTCTCGTTTCTCGATTAATCATAGAATCCATCCTATTTCATTATAGTAGTACTGATTATACTATAATAAACTGCAACTTGTAATAGGATAACAACTATGACAAACTACACTTCATCAAGGTATTCGTGAAGGGGGATTAACGATGGAACGGGTCGTTATTACAGGGATGGGCGTTATTTCGCCGCTCGGAAACGATGTAGAGCAGTTTTGGAATCGGTTGGTTAAAGGTGAGTCAGGCATTTCCACGATTGACACCTTCGACACATCTAGACATAAAGCTAAAATCGCAGGTCTAGTAAAAGATTTTGATGCCGATGAGCGGTTTGGCCGCAAGGAGGCACGCCGGATGGACCGCTTCAGTCAATTTGCAATTGCGGCTGCGGAGCAAGCGCTGGAGGATGCGGCGCTTTCGCTGGATCAGACCGACCGGGAGCGCGTTGGCGTCTATGTTGGTTCCGGCATCGGCGGCATTCAGACTTTGCTGGGTCAAGCCGAGGTATTGCATGAACGCGGGCCTGAGCGGGTTAGCCCGACGCTGGTCCCGATGATGATCGCCAATATGGCTGCTGCGATGATCAGCATCCGGTTCGGCACGCAGGGGCCGTCGATGGCGCCGGTTACCGCGTGCTCGATCGGGAATACGGCAATTGGCGAAGCATGGCGCCTTATTCGGTCGGGCAGCGCGGATGTCGTGATCGCAGGGGGCTCGGAGGCAGCCATTACGGACATATCGCTTGCCAGCTTCGGCAACGCAACCTCGATTTCGACGCGAAACGAGGAGCCAGCGCTTGCAAGCCGGCCATTTGATGCGGGACGTGACGGATTTGTTATGGCAGAGGGAGCGGGCATTCTAATCCTCGAATCTTTGTCGCATGCGTTAGCTAGAGGAGCACGCATTCATGCGGAGGTGATCGGTTATGGCGCCAGCTCGGATGCGTATCACATGGTGGCGACTCATCCGGATGGCATCGGCGCGTATCAGGCGATGAAGCATGCGCTGCGCGAGGCTGGCCTGCAGCCGGAGCAAATTGATCTAATCAGCGCTCATGCGACCAGCACCGAAATAGGCGACCGTTCGGAAACGGCGGCAATCAAGAAACTGTTCGGCGAGCTTGCGTACCGCATTCCGGTGACGGCGAACAAGTCGATGACAGGCCATATGCTGGGTGCGGCAGGCGGTGTGGAAGCTATTGCTCTGGTGAAAAGCATACAGGAGGGCATCATTCCTCCGACGATTAATCAAGAGGAAGAAGATCCGATCTGCGATCTCGATTATGTGCCGAACCAAGCGCGCGAGACGAATATTGAAATCGGCATGTCCAATTCCTTTGGCTTCGGCGGCCATAATGCGGTTATTATTTTGAAGAAATATACAGCTGGTTAGAAGATCGCAGCAGGGGGCGGAGGCTCATTGCTGCGATCTTTTTTTGTTCCATAAAGTTTAAATTGACGTTGATGCGGGTAAAAGAGAAGTAACCTATTTTTGGGGACACCGGCTGTCACAGGCTTTCTGTTTTCTGTGCCGCTTGGCTTATTATCTCATCTAAAAAGAGAAGAAGGTGAACGCATGGCCAAGCATAACCGTTTTATCAGATGGTGCTTATCGATCATTTTGGTGCTGATCATCATTTATTTGGGATCGAAGGTCGATTTTATTTTCAAGCCTATTCTGTCCCTATTCAGTATGATTATCGTACCCCTTATGCTTGCAGGATTTTTCTACTACTTGCTCCGTCCGCTCGTTAATATGATGGAGAAACGCAAGGTGAATCGTACCTTTGCCGTTTTGCTCATTTATTTGGCGTTTGCCGTCATTATGGTTGGCTTTAGCATCATCGTATGGCCTTCGTTACGAACACAATTGGTTAATTTGGTCGAAAATGCGCCTACGCTGTTCACATCGTTAAGCAAGCAAGTGGAGGAGCTGGAGCATAACGGTTTTTTATCGTCTTTTTTGCCGCAGGATTCGAATTTACTCACTAAGCTGACCGAGTATTTGAACAAAGGCTTTACGCTCCTTACGGATTATTTATCCGGACTGTTTGCCTTTTTCTCGAATTTTGCAATCGTGCTTATTACGTTTCCGATTCTGCTGTTTTATATGCTCAAGGAAGGCGGGAAGTTTGGAGATCAGATCGTCAGCTTCATACCGAAGCGCTTCCGCAGGGACGGGACAGAGGTTATGGATGAAATCGATCATATGCTCAGCAGCTTTATCGTCGGGCGTGTCATCGTAAATTTGGCGCTTGGCGTATTGATGTATGTGGGCTTTCTCATTATCGATTTGCCATATTCGCTTCTGCTTACCGTCGTGGCGGTCATTTTAAATTTTATTCCGTTTATCGGATCATTCCTCTCATCGGTGCCTATCGTCATTATCGGATTTATTGAAGCGCCGTCCATTGCCGTCTGGTCGATTGTGATCATTACGATCGCTCAGCAAATCCAAGACAATGTGGTTGCTCCATATGTTTTTGGCAAGCAGCTGGATATCCATCCAATGACGACAATTATATTGGTGCTCGTTGGCGGAGATATAGCGGGGATTTTAGGCATTCTGCTGATCATTCCGGTTTATATGATTTTGAAAATCGTATATGGCAGAGTATATGAGCTATTCTTTAAGGAACAATGGGAAAATGCTTAATATTATTTGTCGCAGGGGATGCGTGCTAATTCTTTCTCTGGTATAATGACGTCGACTTAGGCAAATTAACCGAAAGTACGGTGGCAGAAACAATATGAGCATAAACGCTTTGAATAATAAACGAATCGTCATAGCCGGATCTCGTAAAACGGATGAAATGAGCTTAATTGTTGAAAAACAAGGCGGCATTCCGATCATTCGCTCGCTCCAGGGATTAACGATGTTTGATGAGGACCTGCTTGCGGAGCCGCTGCGGAAATTCGCAGAGCAGGGCACCGACTGGTTGATTTTAACGACGGGGATGGGATCGGACAGCTTGATCGCCGCTGCTCATAAGCTGGATATTGGACAGGCTGTTCTGGACCGTATGTCTCAGGCGAAAATTGCAACGAGAGGCTACAAAACGTCTGCGTTTCTCAAGCGGTCAGGACTAAAGGCGATTGTCAGCGATGACGACGGGACGATGCAAGGACTCATGGACAACCTGTCGGCTCATGATTTTGAAGGGCAGCGCGTATGGATTCAGCTGCATGGCGAGCCAGCGCCGGAGCTCGTGCGTTTTCTGCAATCAAAAGGCGCGCTTCAAGTTGAGACCGTACTGCCGTATAAACATGTTCCGCCAGATCCGGCTGCATTAGAGACGCTTATGGCTGAGCTAGCCGAGGGATCGGTGGATACGATTTGCTTCACAACTGCGGTTCAGGTGCATTATTTGTTCAAATATGCCGCTGAAACGATTCGCACGGAATTTCTGTTGGATGCCTTTGAAGGGCGAATTGTTGCAGCTGCGGTCGGCAAAGTAACGGAGGAGGCGCTCAAAGGGTACGGGGTAAAGCGAATTGTTGTCCCGGAGCTGGAGAGAATGGGCGCTTTGATTATTGAAATTGGCCGTTATTACGAGAGTGTTGAAGACAATGAATAATACGCTTTAGAGACCATTTGGAAATAGAAGAGCGATCCTGTTTTCGACTTTTAGTCGAGTGCGGGATCGCTTTTTTTGCTTTAGTTGGTCATTTATGAAGCTTATTGCTGTACCTTTGATCGATTCAGCCACCGTTTCTTTCTTAATCAAAAGATTATTTGTTGTACTTGCTATTAATCGAAACCTCCGGAAACATGGAGTAAGCCTCCTCTAACAGCTCCACGGGTTTATTCTTCAAACGGTGCTCAAAGAAAGCCAATGAGGTTTGGTTAATTATGCTATGTGCTCGATTCACACTGATTGTTTTACCCCTCGTATACGGAAACATAAATGAAATAAGCGGCGAATACAGGGCAGCATCGCTAAACATGAAATGATGCGTTCCCGATATATTAATATCCAACCCCCCATTTTGTAAGATTAGTCTTTTTTTGGTTTCTGCATCTGAATCTATATAGCGAGATGATGTTCCACGATGATCGTTCATGTATAGAATAGGCTGCTGTAATCCGTCAGTCATATTCTTACTGCCGTAGGGATGCCCATCTAGAAATATGCCTGCTTGGAATCTGGTATCCATATGCAAAGTTTCTAGCATTGTTGCTCCCCCGAGCGAATGACCGGCCATTCCAACCCTTTCCAAATCAAACCTCCCCCAAAAATCGGATGAAGCATCCTCTTCTTGCATGAGTTGCATCTTATTCAGAACAAACACAGCATCAAGTGATTGCGTATGAACGATTGGACTTAAAGCTTGATTGATTTCGACAAAATTACCTTTCAAGCTCGTGATTCTTTAATCGAAAGTAACGACGTGCTCGTCAGATAACGGTGTTGTAAGAGCTGTGTATGGATGCTGGAGCCCTACGACAATATAACCGTTGCTGACCAAATGTTCAGTGAAATAAGAATAGGCGAAACGTGTAGCTGAAAGGCCATGGGAGAAAAAAATAATTGGATACTTTTGCTGTGAGGATGAGATCTCCGTCTGGTCATAGGCATGGGTTTTCACCAAATCGAAATGCTGGAACAACCAACCGGGTAGACGGAAGGCTTCTTGCAGCTTCCGAGTCGCTTGCACCCGTCTGGAAAATAGGGGGAAGGGACGATCCCATTCCGGGTTTGCTTGTCAGTTGGATACCAAACTTGTACGACAACTTGCCGAGTATTTTGTTCAGCCGCTAATTCTTCTTCCCTCGTATCGTCTCTCCAAACGTAAGAAACCGTGCCGATACCGAGAGAGCCGCTTGGTTCTCTTAATGAAAATACAGGAAATAAATAGGACAGAATGGCAGAAAGGATAATAAGTAAGAAACAGAGCAGGATGATTATATGGCTGACCCACGGATAAAGCGTCTTCTGGTAATTGGTGTATAGGACGTATTGAATTAGAAGGAAGAGCGGCAGGATCGTCCCCGATCCATAGGCAGGCACCATTTGCCACCGCCAGTTTTGAAAGACTAGATGCAGGATAATTAGAAATAAGCCTAATGAGGCTGCCCATACAGCTTTTTGCTTCAATAGAATCAGTGTAATTGTCGCCACATTGGCGAGCAAAATAAAGATCTCTAAGAACAACTTGGTTCACTACCTTCCATTAGGAACGATTATCGAACTGAGTATGAAGCTACAGTCCATCTTAGCATAAACGAAACATCATGATTAGTATTTATTGGTAAATTTTATTAGAAAATGGTGGATCATGGCATCAAATCTGGAGCAGGAAAAGCTCCTATCACAGATGCGATTTCGTGCGAAGCTGTGATTTCTAAATCAAGTTCCTTCCTTTGCCTTTCGCAAGGACGATTTTCTCACTTGGACAATTTCCGCGTTGTCCCCATGCACATACAATAATGGTGTATAGCCTAATCGGTGCTGGGAGGGGAGTAGCGCTGTGAGTAAGCGGACTTTAATGATCATATCGCTTGTCATTTACGTATTGCTTGCCATCTTATTTGTGATTTTATCTATTTTTAACTAAACACATAACAGAGCAAGGGCTGCCTCAGGAGTAGAATGATCTACGATAGGCAGCCCTTGCTCGTTTTCATTTCGGAAAGTAAATGGCTACTCTCTAAGCTTCACTTGGTTTAATTTGGTTTAACTTCGTTTTACGGTAGTCCTTCGGCACGACCCCTTTCGTCTCACGGAAGATACGGGAGAACGTTTTGTAAGAGCCGTAGCCGACTTCAAGCGCGATTTCGGCGACGCTCATGTCGGTCGAGACGAGCAGGCTGCAAGCATGGCGCAAGCGCAAATCATGCAGAAAGTGGACGAAGGTCTGACCTGTCGTCTGCTTTATGACCTCGCTTATACGCGATACGCTGAGCGAGAAGCGGCTCGCAAGATCGGAGAGGGCGATCTCATCCTGATAATGGCGATGGATATAATGAATAATCGGCCATACGGATGCGCTGGACCTCGAACCAAGCGTCAATACTTCAGCAGAAGGCGCGGCTTTTCGGCGATAGCGGTCGAAGCAGGCTAATATTTCCTTTAATCGCACCTGAAGCATCGTACGGCGCCAAGGCTCCTGCCCATTATATTCTTGATACATATCTTCGATTAAATGCTTCATTCGCTCATTATCAGCGCCGCTGAGCTGAATGAAGGGCGGCAGCATATTTTGAGCGATTAGGTCCATCAGGCCGGTTTCTTGACCAGGTTCCATCAACAAATCCATGCTGAACATGCAATTATACAGCACTAAGGTGCTGCCAGGCTCCGTAAACAGCTCATGCACCTGGTAGGGCAGCACGAATGTAAATGTGCCTGGCAGCATTTGATGCTTGGCATCATTGATTGATTCGGAGCCTCTCCCGTCGACGACATATGAAAATTCCAAAAAATCGTGACGATGCGGGCGGTAGCCATGATAAAGCCGGTTCAGGCTAATATGAAGAGGGGAGGATGTATTCATATTTGGATACGTTTTCAAATAATCAGGTATATAAGTCATGAAATAATGGATTCCTCCGAAAAACTGAGACTTTTATCGAAAAACAAGCACGATTTCTGATCCCGTTTATTTTAACATAAAGATCAGGGTCAAGCGTTGGCGAATGTGAATGCTTGCGAAGATCGTTAGGTTAGTCGAACTTGATTAGGAGGAATTCCAGTGACCGTTGAAAATAAAATTAGAATCGGCATTATCGGCGCAGGCAATATCGGAAATGTGCATGCTGGACAATTTTCAAAGCTTGGCGACGAATGCGTCATTACGGCTATAACCGATTCCTTCTTGCCTCTAGCGGTGGAGCGGGCGAAGCAATACGGCATTGCAAACGTAGCCAATTCGGCAGAAGAGCTCATTCAGCGCTCCGACGTAGATGCGGTAATTATCGGTGTGCCTAACCAGTTCCACGCCCCGCTTGCGCTGCAAGCTTTGGCTGCTGGCAAGCATGTTCTGCTTGAGAAGCCGATGGGCATCAACGGCGACGCGGCTCGTCAAATTTTGAAAGCAAGCCAAGCTTCCGACCGTGTTGTAATGGTTGGCCATCAGATGCGCTGGGAGTCGGTGCCGATGCAAATTAAAGAGCAAATCGACCGCGGCGAGCTTGGCAAAATATATACGGCCAAAACCGGCTGGTTCCGTCGCAAAGGCATTCCGGGCTGGGGCACATGGTTTACACAAATGGATCAATCAGGCGGCGGTCCGCTTATCGATATCGGTGTTCATATGCTGGATCTTGCGCTGTACCTGATGGGCAATCCAAAGCCGGTATCCGTGTACGGGGCAACCTATGCCGAATTTGGCCCAAGCCGCAAAGGGATCGGTACTTGGGGTACGCCGAATTGGAACGGTTCTTACGATGTAGAGGATCTGGCAACCGCCTTGATCAAAATGGAAGACGGCAGCACGCTTTCGCTTGAAGTTAGCTGGGCAGTGCACATGGATACGGACAATTCGCCGTTCATTCATGTGATGGGCTCAGAGGGTGGCGCTAGCTACCGCGGAGCTGAGGGCAAGCTGCTTACAGAGAAGTTTGATCGTCCGATCGAAACGGTGCTGCGCAAAGCTGACAACGATGAAGGCGAACGCACGCGTCTCAGCCGTCACTTCCTGGCATGTATTCGCGAGGGCAATCAGCCGATTACTTCCGTACTGACTGGTTTTACGAACAACCTTGTGCTGGATGCGATCTATGAATCATCCCGTACGGGCAATGAAGTGAAGCTGGATTGGAATTTAGACGAATAGCATTGCGTGTATAAGGAGGAAACCACATGTTAAGAGGATTAACCGGAGCAGGGCTTGGCCGTATAGAAAGCGATGAGCGTTTTATTGAGCTCGCTGGCTCAAATGGTTTTCAGGCAGTTGATTTGGATGCTGGATCTTTGATCGAGCGTCATGGCATTGATCAGGCACGCGAGCTGCTTGCCAAGCACGGCGTAGTTATCGGCTCGATCGGTCTGCCCGTAGAATGGAGAACCACGGAAGAAGCATTTCTGGATGGCTTGGAAAAGCTTGCGGCTGCCGCTGCCGCTGCGGCCGCGCTTGGTTGCACGAGCTGCTGCACGTACATTTTGCCATCTACGGATTTAAAAGCCGCACGCTTTATGGCTCTGGCAACACGCAGATTGCGGACTTGCGCGCAAATTCTTGGCGCTTATGGCATTCGGCTCGGCCTTGAATTCGTTGGCCCTCACCATTTGCGCACGCGCTGGGCGAATCCATTCATTTGGACGCTTGAAGAGTCGCTGGAGTGGATCGACGCAATAGGCGAAAGCAATGTTGGGCTGCTGTTTGATGCGTACCACTGGTACACAAACGAATTGACCATCGCAGATATCGAGGCGCTTCGCGCCGATCAGATCGTGCATGTACATATTAATGACGCGCCAAATGTGCCGGTAGAGGAAGCGCTCGATAATGGCCGCATTTATCCGGGCGAGGGCGTTATTGATTTAGTGGGCTTCCTTCAGGCGCTTGATCGAATCGGCTACAAGGGCGCTGTGTCGCAGGAAATTTTGACGGCAGAGGCTCCATCGCAATCGCCGGAGGAGCTGATTCAGCGCTCCAAGGCTGGCTTCGATAAAGTATTTGGCGCAGCAGGACTTTAAAACGGAATTAAAAATGGTTGAGCGCTTAGTAGAGGCTGCTCAACCATTTTTTTAGTTTAGCGCATATTGTTGCTGCTTAGAGGATAATTTGTCTGATTTAAGCACATATAGGTGCTTACAGACCACAAACTCGGGCTGCTCATTCGCTGTAAGCGCATATGCGTGCTTACAGCACCGTTTTGAGGCTACTCACACGACGATTAGACTCTGTAAGCACACATTGGTGCTTATAGTGCAAAAACACACGCTACTCATTCGCTGTAAGCGCATATGCGTGCTTACAGCCCCTTTTCGAGGCTACTCGAGCGCCGAAATTGCTCGATAAGCACACATAGGTGCTTACAGGCCACAAACTCATGCCACTCTTTCGCTGTAAGCGCATATGCGTGCTTACAGCATCATTTCGAGGTAACTCATACACCGATTCTGTAAGCACACATAGGTGCTTACAGAGGAACTAATCAGAACGCCGATATACAGGCAGCCTCCCGAATAAATTTGAAATTTAACCGTTACCGCAAACAAGCGCTAATTTTCATATGATTTTGCATGAAATCTGATGGGTACTGTACAAGCTGACTATTCCGTTATGATGAATAATAACCGTTTTTTTAAAACAGGAGACCAAACATATGGCAAATCAAGCAGAGCAAATGCATCCGCTGAACCTTTGGTATAAGCAGCCGGCTTCAAGCTGGGAAGAAGCGCTGCCGATCGGCAATGGCCGTATAGGCGGCATGGTCTTTGGCGGCGTGAATGTGGAACGTATGCAATTAAATGAAGATACGCTATGGTCTGGCTTTCCCCGCGATACAAATAATTACGAGGCGCTGCGTTATTTGAAGCGTGCTCGGGAATTGATTGCAGAGAAGCAGTTCGTCCAGGCAGAGCAGCTCATCGAGGCGAAAATGCTCGGAACGAATACCGAATCGTATCAGCCGATGGCGGATTGGTACGTAGAGCAGCATTTTGCTCAAAAGCATGATCAACCGGAACACTATATTCGCAAGCTTGATATTGATGCGGGGATTGCTTCGACTCAGTTCCAGATCGGGCAGACCGCATATATGCGAGAGACGTTTATAAGCGCAGTCGATCAAGTGCTTTGCGCGCGTTACGAAGCGGATGGGGACGAGCTTCTTGAGCTTACGGCATCGCTGCAAGCTTCAGTGCAGTTTGAGCTTTCATCGCAGGGTAACGATTCAATCGTGCTGTACGGACGCTGTCCGAGCCATGTCGCGGACAATTATATGGGCGACCATCCAAAGGCTGTTCAATATGAGCAGAATCGCGGCATTACGTTCCAGACTAAGCTTCTCGTGAAGATAGACGGAGGCGAGGTCTCGGCAAGCGACGATAAGAAGCTGCAAATTCGCGGTGCTCGTACGGCTACATTTCTGTTAAGCGCGGCAACGAGCTTTGAAGGTTTTGATCGTCAGCCGGCAATGAGTGAGGCAATGGTAAGCATGCAAAACAATCTCGTGCTGGAAGCGGCTCTTGCACATAGCTATGAAGAGCTGCGAGAGCGCCATGTTGAAGATCATCGCCGTTTGTTCCAGCGCGTAGATATCCAATTAGGACATACGCCTAATGCTCAGCTGCCGACGGAAGAGCGTCTCGAAGCTTATAAAAGTGGTGAGCAGGACCCGCAGCTGGAAGCGTTGTATTTCCAATATGGCCGCTACCTGCTTATGGCGAGCTCTCGACCAGGTACGCAGCCGGCTAACCTGCAGGGCATTTGGAATGATCGGGTGCAGCCGCCGTGGAACAGCGATTATACGACAAATATCAATACGCAGATGAATTATTGGCCCGCCGAGTCAGGTAATTTGAGCGAGTGCCATGAGCCGCTGTTTCAGCTCATAGAGGAGCTAAGCGAGTCCGGCGCAAGAACAGCCGCGATTCATTACAATAGCGCGGGCTGGGTTGCGCATCACAATGTAGACTTATGGCGGACGTCGACGCCGACTGCCGGACATCCAAGCTGGGCATTCTGGCCGCTTGGCGGCGTATGGCTGACGCAGCATTTGTGGGAGCATTATTTGTATAATCCGAACGAGCATTTTCTGAGGGAGAAAGCCTATCCCCTTATGAAAGGCGCAGCGCTCTTTTGCTTGGACTGGCTGCAGGAGAACGAAGAGGGACTGCTTATGACCTCGCCGTCTACCTCGCCGGAAAATAAATTTCTTACCGCTGAAGGCGAAGCGAGCAGTGCAGCGGAATCGTCTGCCATGGACATTACGCTAATCGGCGAATTGTTTGAGCATTGCATTACGGCTGCAGGCCTGCTGCAGGATGATGAAGCATTTGCGGAGCGGCTCGCCGGTGCGAGAAGCAAGCTTCCGCCGCTGCAAATTGCACCTGACGGCTTATTGCAGGAATGGCATGAGCACTTCAAGGAGCATGAACCGGGTCATCGCCATGTCTCGCATTTATACGGCTTATATCCAGGTACAACGATCAATCAAGAAGAAACGCCGGAGCTTGTAGAAGCTGGACGGTTGTCGCTTGAGAGCCGCATTAAGAACGGGGGAGGCCACACAGGCTGGAGCTGCGCATGGCTTATCAATCTGTATGCGCGGCTTAAAGAACCAGAGTCCTCCTACCGATTCATTCATACGCTGCTCGCACGCTCGACGCATCCGAATTTGTTTGACGATCATCCGCCGTTTCAAATCGACGGCAACTTTGGCGGAGCGGCAGGTATTGCCGAGCTGCTGCTGCAAAGCCATTTGAATGGAATAGAGCTTCTGCCCGCTTTACCGGCTGCTTGGCCAAGCGGTTATATAAAAGGAATTAAGGCTCGCGGCGGCTTCGTCGTCGATATTGAATGGATGGACGGCAAGCTAATCAACGGCCGCATACTTTCCACACATGGCTTGCCATGCAGCCTGCGTTCCAAGGAAGCGCTCACGGTTCATGCTTCTGACGGCACAGCCATTGACGCTTCCGTACCGTTCCCAACGAGCAAGAACGAATGGTACAGCATCACTACGATAACCAATGAAGGGAAGTAACCATAATGACGACCCACACACGTTTTCCGTTTGAAAATATCGCGCTTCCGCTTGAAGAGCGGGTAACCGACCTTGTATCACGATTTACGCTCGATGAGAAAATCGATTCGATGGTTCAATACCAGCCTGAAATCGAGAGATTAGGCGTAAAGCCGTACAAGCACGGAACAGAAGCGGCGCATGGCATGGCATGGCTTGGCGAAGCGACGACATTCCCGCAGCCGATCGGACTTGGCTGTACGTGGAATCCCGTGCTGCTCAAGGAAGTTGGCTCTGTTATTGGCGACGAGGCGCGCGTGTACTTTCAGCGCAATCCAGCCATTAACGGCTTGACGCTTTGGGCGCCAACTGTCGACATGGAGCGTGATCCGCGCTGGGGCAGGACGGAGGAAGCTTACGGCGAAGATCCGAAGCTGACAGGCGAGCTGACGGCTTCGCTTGTGCAGGGCATTCAAGGCGATCATCCGCTTTATTTCAAAGCGGTAGCAACGTTGAAGCATTTTATCGGCAATAACAATGAAATTAATCGCGGCAGCTGCTCGGCTAGCATTGACCCTCGCAATATGAAGGAATATTATCAAGCGGCGTTTAAGCCAGCCTTCGTGAAGGGCGGCGCGCATTCCATGATGACCTCGTACAACTCGGTTAACGGCACGCCGACTATTTTGCATGCGGATGTAAACAAAGTAGTAAAAGAGGAGTGGGGCATGAACGGCTTCATCGTAAGCGATGCAGGCGACCTGCTCGGAATCGTCAACGATCATCACTATTACGACTCCTATAAGGATGCTGTGGCGCATGCAATCAAAGCTGGAATTGACAGCATTACGGACGATAAAGAGAAATCCTGTGCCGCGATCCGCGAGGCATTGGCAGAAGGCTTGCTATCGGAGCAGCATTTGGATAAAGCGCTCATCAATACGTTCCGCGTGCGCTTCCGCTTGGGCGAGTTTGATCCAGCAGACCAAAATCCTTACGCCAACGTACCGGAATCGAAGCTTTGCGCGCCTGAGCATGGTCAATTGTCGCTGCAAGCAGCGCGTGAATCTATCGTATTGTTGAAAAACGAAAACAACGCCCTTCCCCTTAATAAAGAGAAGCTAAGCAGTGTTGCTGTTATCGGGCCGCTAGCCGATGTCGTATACCGCGACTGGTATTCCGGTTCGCTTCCATACAAGGTTACGCCGCTTGAAGGCATTAAGAGCAAGCTGGCTGGCAAGTCCGTTTCGTACAGCAGCGGCAACGACCGCGTCGTATTGAAATCGGCTGCAAACGGCAAGGGTTTGCAGGCTTTCGCGGACAATGAAAACCGTCTGCAGGCTGGTGAATCGGATAATGCCGCGTCCGGCGAGACGTTTGAAGTAACCGATTGGGGCTGGGGCAGCTATACGCTCGAGAGCAAAAATTCCGGCAAGCTGCTTACAAGCGCTGACGATGTAAACATCGCTGCATCAGCAAGCGAAGCGTTCGGCTGGTATGTGAAGGAAGTGTTCAAGCTCGACGAGCAATCGAATAATCAATTTGCGATTAGGACATGGAACGGCAAGCTGGTAACGGCGCCGAATAGCGGAGCCGATTCGCTGCAAGTTACAGAAGGGGCAGAGATCGGAGCGAACGAGCTGTTCATGAAGGATGTGATTACGGATGGCATCGCGGAAGCGGTAGCGGCAGCGAAGGCAGCGGAAACCGCGATCGTATTCGTCGGCAACAATCCGCTTATTAACGGCAAGGAAGAGATCGATCGCCCGAGCCTAGATCTGGCAGCATCGCAAAATGAATTGATTAGCGCTGTATTTGCGGCCAACCCGAACACGGTTGTTGTTGTCATCGGCAGCTACCCGTTTGCGCTGAACGCGGTTAACGAGAAAATACCGGCGATCGTTTATCTGTCGCATGCCGGACAAGAGATTGGCAACGCCATCGCTGACATGCTGTTTGGCGACTACTCGCCGGCGGGACGGCTGAACATGACCTGGTACAAATCAGAAGAGCAGCTGACGGATCTGATGGACTATGACATTTTAAAAGGCAAAAGAACGTATTTGTATTTCGACGGCGAGCCATTGTACCCATTCGGCTATGGGCTCAGCTACGGTACATTCCGATATAGCCAGCTTGAAATAACGAACAACGCAACAAGCATTGACGGCAGCATAACCGTTCATCTGCAAGTGACGAATGAATCTGGTGTTGCAGCCGATGAGGTCGTACAGTTATATGTTCGTACGGAAGGCTCAAGGGTGGAGCGTCCGCTTAAGAAGCTGGTCGGCTTTACGCGCATAGCGTTGCAGCCGGGAGAGACCAAGGCTGTGCAATTGATCGTGCCAGCGGAAGAGCTGGCGATTTGGGATGTGACGCGTGATCGGTTCTGCCTTGAAGCTGCGGAATACACATTTGCGGCTGGAGGCTCATCCGTTGACGTCAAGGTGTCCGGAACAATCACAATTGAAGGCGAAACGATTCCGCCGCGCAACCTGTCGCAGCAAACCCGCGCGGAGAACTATGATGATTATGCGCATGTTTACTTGGACGAGAGCAAGGAGGGCGGCACGGCTATTAGGCTGTCGCAATCCGGAGGCTGGATCAAGTTCAAGGATATCGATTGGTCGAGGGGTTCTTCTGCGTTTGAAGCACGCGTTAGCGGCGGTGAGCAGGGCGGCGAGCTTACTATTCTGATAGGCAGCCAAGCGGGTACCGTTATCGGTGCTTGCAACGTTGCTGCGAACGGCGAACAGGAATGGCAAACCGTTCGGATTGAGCTGCCAAGCATTAAGCCGGATGGCGACTTGGTTATCGGCTTGAAGGGAAGCGTGAAGCTGAGCTATTTTCACATACAATAATAACAACGTCCAATGAAAAAACTCGAGCGGAGCTGCTCAAGGCTGCAAGTCTGGCCTTAGACAGCTCCGCTTTCTTGTGCGGCTGAGGTTGCATTTTGCCAAATACGGCTTTATTGTTTATAGGAGCATTGAACATAGGCAGAGGAGCTAGTTATAGTGAAGAACGAGATTGAAATAGACTTGTACAAGGATTGGATCGATACGGTGAAGGAAGTATTTCGAGGCTCCGGGCATCCATTGCCTGCTGCGATCAGCGACAGAGATGCTGCTTTTGCATACTTCGCGCAGACTGCCCAATCGGATGAAGAGGCCGAGCAGCAGCTTGAGGCGAATGAGGAGCGGCTTTCCTCGATGCAGCAGATCATTTTGGACCATTTTGAAACGGTGATCCTTACGGATATTCGAAGCAAGACGGGTTATACAGGCGATAGATTTAAGTTTCAATGGCTGTATAACAAAGGTGAGCATGTCGTGGAGCAGCATTCATCGTACCGCATACCGCTCTAATCAGAGCGGTTTTTTTGTGCGGTTATGATGTCCTATTTTGACCAACTAAAGTTACTTTAATATCAGATACCAGAAGATCGCTATCTCATCGCATTTGCAAGCCATGAAGAGCAATGTCTAATTTCCATATGATAAAATGACGAATAAGTCATGTATGAATGCGTCCCTCTCCGCTTTATAATATAGGATGCTTCAAAACTTCGCGCAAAAAAGTAAACGCTTACCTATTGAAGGGAGGAGCAGCCTTTATGAAGAAAGGCATCCGTTCGATTGCAAACAGAATGAACAATGTACGCATCAAAAACAAGCTTATTTTTTCTTTCATCCTCGTCGTTTTTGTTCCGGTGCTTATCGTAGGCATATTTTTGACCGTTGCTTTCCGGCAAAATGTGCTTGACCAAGCGACGCAGCAAATTACGAATAACGTAGAGCGAATCAAGAAGCAGACGCTCGATATTATACGGATGCCGATTGAGATTTCAGATAAGCTGCTCGTCGACAACCGATTGACTAATGTCGTCAATACGCAATACAATTCCACCTTCGAGGTTGTAAAGGCATTTTGGGATTATCGTGATTTTCGCGACTATGTTCATCTGTACACTGAAATTTACAACATTCGTTTCTACACGACGAATATGACGATATTGGATAACTGGGAGTTTCTTAAGCTGACTGATTCCATTGCGCAGGAGCCCTGGTATAAGACCGCGATAGAGGAAGACGGCATTCATTGGGGGTATATACCCGACGAAACGAAGAACAACCGTAACTATTTGAGTTTAATTAGAAAAATTTCGTTTCCTACCTACCGGACAAGCGGTGTGCTCGTTATAGGTGTCAACCAGGACGAGCTGAACGCGATGATCAGCCAGGAGCCGTTCGATACGATGATTATCGATGATAGCGGTTATATGATCGCGGCCAAGAACCCCGATTGGGTCGGCAAAAACATAGCTGAATTGGACTTTGCCAGCAAACTGACGAATAAAGCGGAGGGCACCTACGAGCTTAAATATGACGGCAAGCCTTCCAAAATCGTAATCGAGGACCTGCTTCCCGATTCAAGCCGCAACGGGCTCAAAATCGTCTCTGTATTTACGATTGAAAGCATCGTAAGCGGAGCCAATCGCATTAGCTTGCTTGGATTCGGCATCATTATGCTAAGTCTCCTTATCGCGTTCGTATTGATCTATATTTTCTCGGCGATTTTAGCGAAGCGGATGCTTGTGCTGAATAAAGATTTGAACAAGGTTGCAATGGGCGATTTGAATGTCATATCCCATGTGACAGGCAGCGACGAGATCGGCATATTATCCAAGCAATTCAACAATATGGTCGTCAGCATACGCGGCTTGATGGACGAGGTAGCGGAATCGCACAAACAGCAAGCGCAGCTGCAGCTGAGACAGAAAGAAATTAAGCTAAAAATGATGGCAAGCCAAATCAATCCTCATTTTCTGTTCAATGCGCTGGAATCGATTCGGATGAAGGCTCATATCAAGGGCGAGACCGAAATATCGTCGATCGTCCGTATGCTTGGTAAAATGATACGTCGAAATTTAGAGGTCGGAACGCGCAAAATTGCCCTGAAGGACGAGCTCGAAATGGTCCGCTGTTATTTGGAAATCCAAAAGTTCAGATACGGGAACGATCGGTTAACCTTTCGCCTCGATATCGATGAATCCGGACAAGAGATAGAAATACCGCCGCTTATCATTCAGCCGCTCATCGAGAATGCTGTCGTGCATGGGCTGGAAAATGTGGCGGAGGGCGGCTTCGTTTCGTTAACGACGCTGGTTAGCGATCGATTGCTTCGCGTAGAGGTTGCTGACAATGGCGTAGGCATCAGCGAGGACAAAATCAATCAAATTAATGTAGCGCTGCATGATATGGAGGAAGAGGAGGAGTACCGGATCGGGCTGCGCAACGTTCATCAGCGGCTCGTTATGATCTACGGCGACAGCTGCGGCTTAACGATAATGAGTGAGCTGGGATCGGGTACTCGCATTGCTTTTGAAATTCCGATAGGGGGTCATCCTTTTGCATAAGGTACTTATAGTCGACGATGAGCCGATGATTCGAGAAGGGCTGCAGACTTTAGTGGATTGGAATAAGTACGGCTACACCGTCGTTGGAGTAGGATCAAACGGACGAGAAGCCGTGGAGAAGCATGCGATGCTTCATCCCGATTTGATTTTAATCGACATTCGTATGCCTGGCATGGACGGGCTGCAGGCGATAGAGCAAATAAGGAAGACGGATACGGTTTGCCATTTTTTAATTTTGAGCGGCTATGCCGAGTTCGATTATGCGAAGCAAGCGATCGCGCATCATGTAGACGGTTATATACTGAAGCCGATCGATGAGGTTGAGCTTGAGAGCTACGTTGAGCGCATCAGCACCCAGCTCAAGAAGCAAACCGAGCAGCAGCAGAATGTGGAGCAATCGACGGTGCTCCTGCGCGAGGAGATGCTTCAGCAGCTTGCCGCGGGCAAGCTCGATCCTGGCACATCGGGCAGTCAGGAGCTAAAAACGCACTTGGGCACGCCTGCGAAATATTATCAGCTGCTCTTAATCGAGCTTTACAGCAGGGAGCATTCCCTTACGATGAATGCTACCCTTAAGAAGAAGCTTGCGGACATCATCGAGCAGAAGCAGCTAGGCTGGGTATTTTCTGCTGAGCCCTATGTGGGTGTGCTGCTGAAAGATTTTTTGCTGCAAAACGGCTCGCGCGAGCAAATGAAGCAATGGATCGAGGAATGCTGCGGATCGCGTGTACGCTTCGCGGCTGCCGCAAGTGATTCGGTTCGCGAGCCTGCGGAGCTGCAGAAGTGGACGCCAGCTGTTCGCGGCTTGCTGAAGCAGCGCTTTATGCTGCAGGGTCAGCAAATTCATCTGGCATCCTTATCTGATTATGACAAGCAATCGAAGGAGCCTATCCATAGCGAGGCGCCGTCGATTGACAGCCTTGCTCAGAAGCTTTATTACATGCTGGATATTGGGAGCAAGGATGGAGTGGACAAGGCGATCCAAGAGGCATCTGATCAAATTTGCGCCTATGAAACATCGGAGCAATCCATTAAGTCGAGCTGGGCGCAGCTGCTTACAATTGTGTTGAACAAAGCGGCCGCTTCTAGCCCGGGGGTTTCCGTGCAAGAGGATTTGTCGATGGTTACAGCGCTATATCTCGCGCATCATTATAATGAAATGATCGAGCAGCTGCAGAAGCGATTGTCGGATCTGGCAGCGAAGATCGGCAAATCGGACAGTCTTTCCGTAATGAAGCAGATGACGGATTTCATTGAACGGCACTATAGCGAGAACATTAAGCTGGAGACGCTGGCCGATCTATTCAATTACAATAGCGGCTATCTCGGTAAAATGTTCAAAAACTATACGGGCGAGCATTTCAATACTTATTTGGATCAAGTCCGCATTCAGCATGCGATCGAGCTGCTGCAGGAGGGACTTAAGGTGCATCAGGTATCGGAGCGGGTCGGCTATGCGAATGTCGATTACTTCCATAGCAAATTCAAAAAGTATAAGGGCGTTTCTCCTTCCTCCTTCAAGAGCGTATCTGGGAAGCCGGCTTCGGAATAAAGAAAATAGAAAGCTATTAATCCAAATGCAATTAGGTTAAATGACGTCTATATCGCTAGGCTGATAGAGCTGGGCGAGAAATAGACGTCTTTTTTATTGTCTTTTCATTTGTAACCATTGGTTATGAAAGCGTTTGAAAGTACGTATTTTGATATGATTTTAGGTCTAATTTGTCGGGTGCAAGGCAGTGGCATCCATCGTTTATGATAAGTACAGATAAGAGAGGGTAAGCTACTAGAGACAAGAAGGTAGCTTGCGAAGCCGTTTTTGCAGGACGCGAAAACATGAGGAGGAGCAGCGATGAAACCGCTAACAGAAGGTGGCCTTAAAACAGGGACCACAAACAAAAAGAACCGATTCTGGTTCAGAGCTATCCAGCAGCGTTACTTGTATATGATGTCATTGCCATTCGTCATCTGGATATTCATATTCAGCTATGTACCTGTCTGGGGCTGGTTAACCGCATTTCAAAATTACAAACCGAAAAACGCTATACTGGATCAGAAGTGGGTAGGGCTTGACAACTTCATAGAGTTGTTCCAGGACGAGCGATTTTATATCGTTTTGCGAAATACGCTTGCGATGAGCACGATGGGGCTGGTTGTTAGCTTTACGATTCCAGTCATCTTCGCTCTGCTTCTGAATGAAATGAGAGGACAGTTCTTCAAGCGTTCCGTTCAAACCATTTCCTATTTGCCTCACTTTGTTTCATGGGTTGTCGTTGCCGGACTTGTATCAAAGATGCTTTCGACGGACGGCGGCGCAGTCAATCAACTGCTTATGTACTTAAATATCATTGATTCGCCGATTCAGTTCATGGCTAGGGGCGAATGGTTCTGGGGCATCGTAACGCTATCGGATCTGTGGAAGGAAATGGGCTGGAACTCGATTATCTTCCTAGCAGCGATGGCGGGTATCGATCCCGAGCTTTACGAGGCATCAACGGTAGATGGAGCAGGCCGCTTCCGTAAAATGTGGCATATCACGCTGCCGGGCATTCGGACAACCTTCATGGTATTGTTCATTCTATCGATTGGTCATTTAGTAAGCATTGGCTTTGAAAAACAGTTTTTGCTGGGCAATCCTCTCGTATCCGATTTTTCAGAGGTTCTCGATCTGTATGCGCTCAAGTACGGTATTCAGATGAGCCGGTATTCGTATGGTACGGCCATCGGTATATTCAACTCCGTAGTCAGCATCCTGCTCGTGTTTATCGCGAACGGAATATACAAACGAGTCACCAAAGAATCAATCATATAGGAGGCAGGGCATATGCAAGGAACGTCTAGAAGAGCTACCGGCGATAAAATATTCGACACATTCGTGTATGTATTCATGGCAATCGTTGCTATTGTAACGTTATATCCATTCCTTAACGTACTTGCGATTTCGTTTAACGATTCAGTGGACACCGTCAGAGGCGGTGTGACCATCTATCCTCGGGAATTTACTTTAAAAAACTACGAGACGATTTTTGGCTTCGACGGCTTGCTGGTCGGCTTTCAAAACTCCGTTATCCGTACGTTATTAGGTACTGCAATCGGTGTACTGTCAGCTTCCATGATGGCTTACACGTTAAGCCGTCCTGACTTTCAGGCAAGAAGATGGATGTCAGTTGTATTCGCTCTGACGATGTATTTCACGGGCGGCCTGATCCCGGGCTTCCTGCTTATGAAAAACCTTGGATTGATCGGAACGTTCTCGGTTTACATCATTCCAGCTATTTTGAGCGTTTGGAACGTGTTCGTAGTCCGCTCCTACATTGACGGACTGCCATACGCGCTTCAAGAATCGGCCAAAATCGACGGCGCGAACGATTGGACGATATTTTGGAAGATCATCCTTCCGCTTTGCCAGCCTGTACTTGCAACAATCGCTTTGTTCATTGCAGTCGGACACTGGAATTCCTGGTTTGATACTTACCTGTACAACAACAGGAGTCCCGAGAATACGACGCTGCAGTACGAGCTGATGAAGGTGCTGCTGTCCACGCAAACGGGCAGCAATTACCGCGACCCGAATGCGCAGCAAGCGATCGCATCGGTTTCACCTGAGTCCATTAAGATGGCGATTACGATTGTTGTTACCGTCCCTATCCTAATGGTTTATCCTTTCCTTCAGAAGTATTTCGTGAAAGGGATGACGCTTGGAGCTGTAAAAAGCTAATTTTGGTAATAGCAGGTTTCCTGTTATATACATGTACATCACGCACAAGAAAAAAGGGAGGCTTTCCAGCAATGAAAAGAAAGATGCAAATGGCACTAAGCCTGATGTTGGCACTTGTATTTGTATTCGTAACAGCTTGCGGCAATTCGAATAATGAAGGCGGCACGGGCAACGGAACGACGAATGAAGGCGCAGCAGCTGAACCGATTACCATTCGCGCAGCATCGGGAGACAACAACGCGAACTGGGATGATATGCAATCCGACGTAGGTAAAGCGATTCAAGAAAAAACAGGTATTACGATTAAACAGGAATTTCCTGTTGGCGGTACCGATTCCGATATGTTCGCCCTAATGGTAGCAAGCGACGATTATCCGGACCTTGTTATGCCAAAAGGCAGCGCAGGCAAATTGGTTGATGCTGGCGCAATGATCGACCTGCGTCCTTTGATTGAGGAGCACGCGCCGAACCTGAAAAAGGTTTATGGCGAATACTTCAACCGCCTTCGGTGGAGCGAGGACGACGATGCGATTTACATGCTTCCACAAGACGGCGTAGGACAAACGTACTTTGAAGCGGGCGGCGGCTTCCAGCTGCAGCATCAAGTGCTTGAAGCAGCCGGTTATCCGGAAATCAAAACCGTACAAGATTACGAAGCGGCAATCAAAGCTTATATCGAGAAAAACCCAAAAACACCAGATGGCCAACCAACAATTGGGATGTCGCTTAATGGCGGCGAATGGCAAATTCTGATTTCCGTGACGAACCCTGCTTTCTATGCAACAGGAGCACCGGATGACGGCGAGTTCTACGTTAACCAGGAAACGCATGAAGCGATCATGCACTATCAGCGTCCGGAAGAAAGAGAATATTTCCGCTGGTTGAACCACATGAACGATATCGGCTTGCTTGACAAAGAAAGCTTCGTTCAAAAGTACGACCAATACAAAGCTAAAGTGGCATCTGGACGGGTTCTGGGCCTTATCGACCAACAATGGGATTACGCCGATGCGGAAAACGCATTGAAAGCAGAAGGTAAATTCAAAGCAACTTACGCTCGTTTCCCAGTTACATTGAATGACACGTTCCAGGATCACTCTTTCCAAGGCACGGGATACCTTTCCGGCTACGGAATAGGGATCACAAAGGATGCTAAAGATCCTGTTCGTCTGATCAAATTCCTTGATTACCTGGCTTCCGATGAAGGCCAAGTGCTTGTTAACTGGGGTATTGAAGGCAAGCACTACAACATTGAAGACGGCAAACGCGTTATTCCTGCCGATGTTCAAGCTCAGAAGTCGAATGACAACAATACGTTTAAGAAAACGACAGGTATCGGCAACTACTTGCTGTCGGCTCGTTATGGCGACGGCGTGAAGGATCCTTCCGGCAACTATTACACGACGACATTCCCTGAGCAAATTCAAACGGCGTATTCGGAGGAAGACAAGAAGACGCTTGCGAAATACAATGCGAAAACCTACAGAGATTTGTGGCCGGCTGACGATGCATTCCCAGAGCGCAAATACGGCGCGGCTTGGACGCTTCCGTTCGAGACGGGTTCACAAGCAAACGTTATTTTCCAAAAAACGCAAGACATTATGAAAAAACGCATTCCTGAAGCGATTCTTGCTAAACCGGCTGACTTTGATAAAATCTACGATGCCTTCCTTAAGGATCTTGAGGATGCGGGCGTAGCCAAACTGAATGCTGAATTTACAAAAATGGTACAGGATCGCGTGGCGCTCTGGTCCAAATAAGTTTAAAATAAGCAGCGAAGAAGAGGGCTCATTACATGGGCTCTCTTCCCACGTTGTCAATAAGTGAAATTCGAAGGGAGAACGACAAACGCATGATCAATCATAAACTTCCAAAAATTTGGTACGGTGGCGACTATAATCCTGAGCAGTGGGACGAGGAAACGATGAAAGAGGATATTCGCATGTTCAAGCTTGCGGATATTGATGTGGCGACGGTGAATGTGTTCTCATGGGCGCGTATCCAGCCAAATGAAGATTCGTATCATTTTGAAGAGTTGGACAACATAATAAACAAACTGCATCAGGACAATATTTCGGTCTGCTTGGCAACGAGTACGGGCGCTCATCCCGCATGGATGGCCAAAAGATACCCAGATGTTACACGTGTCGATTATGAAGGCCGCAAGCGCAAATTCGGCGGCCGCCACAATTCCTGCCCAAGCAGCCCGGCGTACCGCAAATATTCGCAGCTGATTGCAAGCAAATTAGCAGAGCGCTATAAGGATCATCCAGCGCTAGTAGCATGGCATATTTCCAATGAATATGGCGGCTATTGCTATTGCGACAACTGCGCCGAGGCTTTCCAAGCATGGCTGCAAAAAAGATACGGTACGATTGAGCAATTAAATAAAGCTTGGTATACGAGCTTCTGGGGCCACACGTTCTATGATTGGGATGAGATTGTTCCTCCGAACGCGCTAAGCGAGGAGTGGGGCGGAAATCGCTCGAACTTCCAAAGCATTTCGCTGGATTACCGCAGATTTCAATCGGATGCGCTGCTGGATTGCTACTTAATCGAATACGATGAGATCCGCAAGCATTCGCCTAACATACAGATCACAACGAACCTGATGGGGACCTATCCAGAGCTAGATTATTTCAAATGGGCGAAGCATATGGATGTCGTGTCTTGGGACAACTATCCTTCCATTGACACGCCTGTCAGCTATACTGCGATGACGCATGCATTGATGCGCGGCCTGAAGAGCGGACAGCCCTTCATGCTCATGGAGCAAACGCCAAGCCAGCAAAACTGGCAAGCCTATAACGCGCTGAAGCGTCCAGGCGTTATGCGGCTGTGGAGCTACCAGGCTGTGGCCCATGGCGCCGACACCGTTATGTTCTTCCAGCTGCGCCGCTCGATTGGGGCATGCGAGAAATATCATGGCGCGGTCATTGAGCATGTTGGCCATGAGCATACCCGCGTATTCCGCGAATGCGCAGAGCTGGGCCGCGAGCTTACCAAGCTTTCGGATAAGCTGCTCGATTCGCGTATCGATGCGAAAGCGGCAATTGTGTTCGATTGGGAAAACCGCTGGGCTGTCGAATTATCGAGCGGGCCAAGCATCGCGCTTAAATATGTGGACGAGGTTCATAAATATTACGATGCCCTGTTCGAGCTGAACGTTCAAACCGATATGATCAGCGTGGAAGAAAGTCTTGATCAGTACGATCTCGTTATAGCGCCGGTTATGTACATGATTAAACCGGGCTTTGCAGAGAAGGTAGAAGCATTCGTCGAGCGCGGCGGCACCTTTATCACGACCTTCTTCAGCGGCATCGTAAACGAGAATGACCTTGTCACAACAGGCGGTTACCCTGGCAAGCTTCGCAAAGTACTTGGCATTTGGGCCGAGGAAATCGACGCGCTGCTGCCTGGCCAGCAAAATCAGATGGTGATGACAAAAGTAGACGGCGAGCTTAGCGGAACTTACACTTGCAGCCTGCTCTGCGACCTGATTCACGCAGAAGGAGCTGAAGTAGTCGCTGAATACGGATCTGATTTCTACAAAGGCATGCCTGCTGTTACGGTCAATAAATTCGGCAAAGGCGAGGCTTGGTATATCGCTTCCAGCCCTGACCAGCATTTCCTGCAATCGCTTCTAACGAATCTTTGCAAGGAAAAAGGAATTGAGCCGTTGCTTGCTGCACCTACTGGTGTTGAAGTTACGCGCCGGAGCAAAGACGGCAACTCGTTTACGTTTATTTTGAACCATAATGCAGAAGCTGCCGAGCTGCAGCTCGGAGCGCAGCCTCGCAATGAGCTATTGACTGAAAGTCTGGTAAGCGGGACTTACAGCTTGGCAGCCAAAGGCGTTATGATAATCGAGGGCTAACAATTGCCCAGCTTAATCGCAAGGGATAGGCTCAACTCCGGGCATTAAGCATATGCTGTAGATAAATGCCCGGTATGAGGGGAGCAGCGCCTTGTGTCCACGAAGCGGCGGCAACGTTATTTAATGAGCATATATGTGTTAGCATTGTACGTTTTGCTCGTTCTTTTATTATTTGCGAAATGCTTATAAATGAAGGATTGTCCACGACTAGACATTAGTCTGCGGGCAATCCTTTTTTTGCTGGAATATTGCTACCTCCTATTACAAATAATGAACGAGAAGAATGCAAAACGGTTACGGAGCTTCGAGTTCGCGCATATGGAGAAGCCGTAGCGGAATAGGAGGATGCTGCAATGGCTGTAAAAAGCAAAAGTAAAAACAATTATAAAAAAATGTCGATGTCGCCTAAAGAATATCAGTCCTTCGCAAAGACCATGGAGCCTCCGCGGTCGATTCTCGGGAATTGCCTGAAGGCATTTGTTTTTGGCGGAGCGATATGCGTAGTGGGACAATGCATTCAAGAGCTTTTTGTACATGGGATGGGAATGAGCGAGGTAGCGGCAAGCAACCCTACAGTTGCAACGCTTATTCTGATCTCCGTTATTTTAACAAGCCTTGGCGTGTATGACAAAATCGCACAATGGGCCGGTGCTGGCTCCGCCGTCCCTGTAACAGGGTTTGCGAATTCCATGTGCTCAGCGGCGCTGGAGCACCGCAGCGAAGGACTAGTGCTTGGCGTAGGCGGAAATATGTTCAAGCTTGCAGGCTCCGTTCTTGTGTTCGGCACGGTCGCGGCTTTCTTCGTCGGTATTGCCCATCTCATACTTGGCACTGGAGGTCAATAATATGCTGCGCGGGAAACAGACATGGTGGTTCGAGAAGCGACCGGTTATTATTGGCGAAGCGACTGTGGTTGGTCCGGACGAGGGACAAGGTCCGCTGGCAGCAGAGTTTGATCTTGTCCATCCCGAGCTAGATATGCAGCAGAAGAGCTGGGAGAAGGCGGAACGGCTATTGCTTGAGCAAGCATCTGAATTCGCTATTCAGAATGCCGGCATCCAGCGCGATCAGCTTCAATTTTATTTTGGCGGCGATTTGATGAATCAGATCATTAGCAGCAGCTTTGCGGCAAGATCGCTCGGCGTTCCATATATCGGTTTGTTCGGCGCATGCTCCACCTCCATGGAGTCGCTGGCGCTCGCTTCGTTTGTCGTGAACGCGGGCGGAGGCAGCCATGTGCTTGCCGGTACGTGCAGCCACAACTGTACTGCGGAGAAGCAGTTCCGCTATCCGACGGAATATGGCTCCCAAAAGCCGCCAACGGCGCAATATACTGTCACGGGAGCAGGCGCAGCCATCATTGCCGATAAAGGTGACGGTCCGGTCGTGGAGTGCGCGACTATCGGCAAAGTCATCGATTTGGGCATTACTGATCCTTTTAATATGGGAGCTGCAATGGCGCCCGCAGCGGTCGACACGATCCAAGCCCATTTTAACGATACGGGACGCCAGCCTAAAGATTATGACTTAATCGTAACGGGCGATTTAGCCGGAGTTGGGCATCCGATTGCGAAGAAGCTTCTGATTCAAAACGGCGTACCGATGGACGATACGGTGTTTGACGATTGCGGCCTCATGATATTTGACGTTCAGAAGCAAAAGGTCCAAGCTGGCGGCAGCGGCTGCGGCTGTTCCGCGGTCGTCACTTACGGGCATTTGCTTAAACGGATCAAGAAAGGCGAATTGAAACGAATTTTGGTCGTTGCTACCGGGGCGCTGTTATCTCCGCTATCGTTCCAGCAAGGCGAGAGCATTCCATGCATTGCACATGCGGTGGCAATAAGTGCGAAAGGGGGGTGAGGCGGTATGATTTTTTTATGGGCGTTTCTAGTCGGCGGAGCAATATGCGTAATCGGCCAGCTTATGTTCGATGTGCTTAAGCTGACACCGGCGCATACGATGTCCACATTAGTTGTTATCGGAGCCATCGTTGACGGCTTCGACTTATACGAGCCACTGGTTAAGTTCGCTGGAGCAGGAGCTACTGTTCCGATAACAAGCTTCGGTAATGCACTCGTTCATGGGGCGCTTACCGAGCTGCATAATCAAGGCTGGATCGGCGTAATATCCGGTATCTTTAAAGTAACAAGCGCGGGCATATCGGCGGCCATCATTTTCTCCTTTCTGGCAGCGCTCGTGGTCAGGCCAAAAGGATAATAATATGATTTTCAAATTGGGGGATCCTGTGGGATCTTCCAATTTTTTTTGGAGCGAAAAAATTTGTGTACACGAAAGAAAGTACTGTAAAATAGTAGTATTGAGTATGAACATAGGCATTATTTTGGGAGGTAATGAAATGGATATTCGTCCTGCGGACATGCAATTATGCGCTGCTATACTACGAAACTTAGAAACTTGTATCCTAGGCAAACAGGAAGAGATCCAGAGATTGCTCATCGCCGTTATTGCAGGCGGTCATGTACTTTTAGAAGATGTACCAGGCACTGGAAAGACGCAATTAGTGAAAGCGCTGGCAAAATCAATCGGCGGTCAATTCCGGCGGATTCAATGCAACCCAGACTTGCTTCCCACTGATATTACAGGCGTTTCCATTTACCATCCCAAGCAGGAAGCTTTCATATTCCGCCCAGGTCCAGTAATGGCTAATATATTGCTCGCCGATGAAATCAATCGAGCGACAACGAAGACGCAATCCGCTTTGCTGGAGGCCATGGAGGAAGGGCATGTAACGGTTGACGGAGATACTTACGAGCTGCCGCGTCCGTTCGTTCTGCTAGCTACCCAAAACCCGATTGAATTTGAAGGCACCTATACGCTTCCTGAGGCACAGCTTGACCGTTTCATGATGAAGCTGTCGCTCGGCTATCCGAGTGAATCCGACGAGCAGCGAATGGTGATATCTAATGAAGGAATACATCCGTCCGATCGGATTGAGCCAATGATCAACATCAATGACATGATCCATATTCAGGATCAAGTACAGCAGGTTCATATTGATGATGCTGTAGGCAAATATTTGGTTGGCATTATAAGAGGGACTAGAGAGCATGGAAGCGTCATGCTTGGGGCAAGTCCGCGTGCGGCACTTGCGCTAGCAAGAGCAGCCAAGGCGAGCGCCTACATCCAGCAGCGTCAATTCGTTACGCCTGACGATGTAAAGGAGCTTGCGCCATACGTACTATCGCATAGGCTGCTGCTCCGGACGGAAGCTAGAATGAACGGGCTGAAAGCGGAGGACATCATCTCGCAGGTGATTCAGTCCACGAAAGTGCCGGTTCGGCTGGAGCGTTAGTCTGATGACAGCGACCAAATCCACGAAGCTGCGTTGGCAGCTTGTCGCAGTTATTTATTTGACCAGTCTTTTTTATTTTTTGTTTCAAGGCGGCAAAACCGCAATGATGCTCTTTATGATATTAAATTTAATGCTCATTTATTTGGTACTTGGAAGGTGGAGCGGCATCAATAAAGTAATGGGCAGCAGAACCTATCAAGCTCCAGGCGCGTCAGGGCTTGATCACTCTTTATCTGCAGGCAGCGTGCTCGATGTCAGTCTACAAGTGAAAATTCCAGGCTTTTATCCGCTGCCCTATGTCATCGTTAGAGATCAACTGCAGCGCCATAACGGGCAAAAGCTTGCGTTCGAGACATCCTTTGTTCCCAATTGGAAGCGCAGCGGACAGGTCGCCTATCAAACGCCTCCTCTGCACCGCGGGGAATATCGGTTTAAGCATACGCAATGCTTATCTTACGATGTGTTCGGACTGTTTGAACACTCCGGCCGATTCGGTTCCGAAACCATTTTTAGCGTACAACCTCAGACGGTTCCGCTCAGACAGTGGAACGTCATTCAGCGAGGCATACGCGGCCCTTATTCACATGCTATTGCTTCACGCTCGGCAAAGGAAACGACGCAAATTAACGGTGTTCGCGAATATTTGTACGGCGATCGCTTGTCTCGCGTGCATTGGAATGCGACGGCGAAGACCGGCGAGTGGAAATCAAAAGCATTTGAGCGCGAATCACTCCCGCGTACGGTTGTCATCCTTGACCGCCATCCGGGAGGCTATGGAGGCGAGCTTGCGACACGCTTTGAACTAGCTGTGTCTGCTGCGGCCTCGCTGCTCGAAAACGGATTGAAGGATGATACGGCGATGGGCTTGCTCTCGGTGGGCGAGACGATGACGCTGCTCCCGCCTAAATCCGGTCTGGATCAAAGGAATTTGCTTATGAAGCATTTAACCTTCGTTGATGCGGATGCAGCCCAGCCGCTTTATGCGTCGCTGCAGCGCGCAGATTCCATGCTCGAGCCCGGAAGCTTCGCCGTTGTAATCACACCTGAAGTAGGCGCAGATATCATTCGGAGCATGGAGTGGCTGTCTCGAAAAGGCATAACGCCTTGCATGCTGCATATTTCATCCTCGGTTGATATGCTTAGCCATAATACTTCATGGAAGCATATGATGCGGGAACGCGGTTGGCCCGTATTTGAAATTCGTCAGCTGCAGGAGCTCCCAGCCGCTCTGGAAGGGAGTGGAATTGCATGAAGCAAGCATTAAAATCGATGGGTCGTTATTTTACGTCCGACTGGTATGAGAAGCTTAGATTTATATTTATAGCCATTATTCTTGCGAATACAATATCTATTTTTGAAGGCTACTGGTGGGATGAAACATTCGCCATCGTCTACTATACGCTATTTGCTGCTGCCGCTTCGCAGCCGCTATTACAAGCTTATTGTTCAAATATGTGCCGCCATACTTATTACAACCCAGCTAGCCAGAATGGATTGGCTGGTTGCGAGCCCTCAGCGTTGGGAGGAATGGATTTGGTGGCTGCAAGCGCATTTCGTACAGCTGAACCCATATATTTGGATTAGCGCTGCGATGCTTTTGCTTCATGTATTGTTCGGTATTTGGACGACTACGCGGATCCGCATGATCGGGTTTGTCGGCGCGAGCATTCTAGTGCTGACGATAGCGGACTCCTTTACTCCGATTTGGCTTTGGGATGAAGTAGGTATGGTCGTATTCATAGGGCTGCTATGGCTTGTCGCAAGCCATATGTCGAGGCTTAAGCGCGAGCATCCGAACAGCTGGAAGGAGCTCATTGAATATCCGCTTCAATTAATAATGCCAATTGCACTCGTACTTGCAGTGGTAATGACGGTCGGGCTGAATATGCCGTCCATATCTCCGATTTTGCAGGATCCCTACACGATCTGGAAGGAAGCGAAGGGCGAGACGGTACAAGTATTTCTTGGCGATAAAGGGGCCGATTCGGATATTCCTGGAAGTACTGGCAATGCGAGCTCTGGCTATAGCAGAAGTGATGAAGAACTCGGCGGCGGATTTGAGTACGACTATTCGCCGATGATGACGGTTACCACCTCGCACCGGAGCTATTGGCGCGGTGAATCGAAAACATTTTACACAGGAGAAGGCTGGATAGACGGTGACTTAGAGGAAGCTGGAGACCGAGTTGTTAATGTACAGAAAGGTGAACGGCTTTTATCCTTAGATGTACCGCCTGTGGAGGGAACGATAGAGATTGATCAAATCGTAACGATGATACGTAAGGATGCTTATCCTGTATTGTTCGGTGCGGCTCCTATTAGTATGGTAAATTGGATGGAAAATGAAGGAGCGCCTTTACCGACCGGAACAGCCTGGGTGCCTAACTCGAGCGAGCTGCGTCTGTTGAACTGGTCAATAAAAAACCGGATATATCCGAAAACCTACTCCGTTACTTCCTCTGTACCTTTTCTGGACGAGGAAATGCTTAAGAAGGCAAAAGCAGGTTGGAAGGATAAAACGGCAGCTTCAACTTATCGTTATTACTTGCAATTGCCGGATACACTGCCTGATCGTGTGAAGCAATTAGCTCAGGATGTAACCGCTGAGGCAACCAACGATTATGACAAAGCAAAAATGCTGGAAACGTATTTAAGACTCCATTATAACTACAACAACAAGCCGGATGTATCGAAGCTTTCAGGCTCGACAACTGATTTTGTCGATCAGTTCCTGTTTGAGCTTAAGGAAGGCTATTGCGACTATTTCTCCACCTCGATGGCGGTAATGGCGCGAAGCCTTGGTCTTCCTACAAGATGGGTTAAAGGATTTGCTCCGGGGGTGCTTCCGGCTAGCGACTTTGGACCTCCAACTGAATTTAGGGAGGATATCAATCCTAGCGGTGCCGGTACTTATACGGTACGCAATTCCGATGCCCATTCTTGGGTCGAGATCTACTTTGAGGGCTTCGGCTGGCTTCCCTTTGAAGCGACGGCTGGCTTCTCGTTCCCTTATACGTTCGCGGAGGAAGAGAAGGATACACTGCCTGACCTTGGCACCGATTCGGAGGAAGCTGCCGAAGCTGTAAAAACGGAAAGCAAATCGAATGCGAGAATTTGGGCATGGAGCTCTGTTGGATTGCTTGCTGCAGCTGCAGCAGCGTGGCTTTTCGTTAGACGTGACAAGCTTATTGCTTTCGTGCGCAAGCTCCGTCACGGCTCGTACTCATCCAATGACCGAATTGTACTTGAGACGCAGAAGCTGCTTCGCATTTGCAAGAAGCGCGGGCTGGAGCGCGAGGAGCATGAGACGCTGCGAGAGGCAGTCATGCGCTGGTCCCAGAGCCAGAAGCGTCTGCGCGATGATTTCAATGCGGTGCTGGATCGGTTCGAGCAAGCCAAATACAGCCCGGTTATCGCAACAAACGAGGATGCTGATCGTTTTGTACTGAAGGTGAAGTCATTAATCGATCAGTTAAGGTAACAATATTCGTCATAATTTGAACAAATACCGCGCGCCAGTGAAATGGGCAGCGGTATTTTTTTGCAACAAATTTGGTTTGTATGGTATAGTTTCGTAAGAAAGCAGGCAGAAAGCAGAGGGATATCCATTATGTTTGAACGGCTGTTGCCGCATATGCGCGTCAATACAGTGTATGAAATTAATTTAGATGAGCTGCACGCAAGAGGCGTACGCGGCATCATTACGGATCTGGATAATACGCTCGTCGGTGCGAAGGAGGCGCTAGCAACGCCTGAGCTTGTGCAGTGGCTTGATTACGTGCGCTCACGGGGCTTTCAGGTCGTTATCGTCTCTAATAATAATGAAACGCGTGTCGGGAAATTTTCATCACCGCTGAATATTCCATATATTCATGCCGCGCGCAAGCCCGCAGGCAAATCTTTCCGGAGAGCGCTTAGCGTACTCGGACTACCGGCTGAGCATGCTGTCGTTATCGGTGATCAAATGCTGACAGACGTGCTTGGCGGCAATCGAATGGGACTGTACACCATTCTTGTTACGCCAATCGCTCCTTTAGATGAAGGGATTATGACACGAGTTAATCGCCGGATTGAACGGTTTGCATTAGTGCGCTTGAGAAAAAAAGGGCTATGGTATGAGGGGGAAACAAAGTAATGGAACAACAACTAAGTCAGACATCTGGCTCATGTGCGGGCTGCGGCGTCGCGCTGCAGACGAAAAATCCTGAGTTGCCAGGATATTTGCCGGAATCGGCAAATGGGCGCGATCCAGTTATTTGCCAGAGATGCTTCCGTATTCGCAACTATAATGAAGCGTCATCCGTTGCGGTTGATCAGGATGACTTCTTAAAATTGCTTGGAAGCATTGGAAATACGGACAGTCTTGTCGTACATATTGTCGATTTGTACGATTTTGAAGGAAGTTTGATTTCAGGCTTGCAGCGCTTCGTCGGCAATAATCCAGTGCTGCTTGTCGTTAACAAAATTGATCTGCTGCCGAAAGCGATGAATGTGAATCGACTTCGGAACTGGGTTCAGAAGCAAGCGAAGGAAGAAGGACTGCGGACGGTCGACGTCGTATTGTGCAGCGCAAAGCGCAATATGGGCTTCGAGCGCGTTATTGAAGCGCTGGAGCAATACCGGAACGGTCGCGATGTCTATGTGGTCGGCGCAACGAATGTCGGCAAGTCCACATTAATCAACCGACTTATTCGCGATTACAGCGATATGGAGCGTGAGCTAACGACGTCGCGTTATCCGGGAACGACGCTTGACGCCGTTCATATTCCGCTTGAGGATGGCAAAGCGATTATTGATACGCCCGGTATCGTCTATTCAACGCGGATGACGGAAGTTGTGCCGCGCAGCTTTCTCGGCTCTCTATTGCCGGACAAGCCGATTAAACCGCTCGTCTATCAATTAAACTCAGGCCAGTCGCTGTTTATTGGCAGCCTTGTGCGATTTGATTTTGTCGAGGGCGACCGCCAATCCTTTACGTTCTACGTATCGAATGCGCTTAACATGCACCGGACGAAGCTTGAGCGTGCTGATGAGCTCTATGCGGATCACCGCGGGCAATTGCTTGGCGGGCCAAGCCTCGAGGAGCTGGAGACCATCCCGGCTTGGACTAGACATTCGCTCCGAGTGAAGCGCGGCTTGAATAAGGATGTATTCATATCCGGTCTTGGCTGGATTCAAGTGAACGGTACCGGCGGAGCTGTGATTGATATTTATGCACCGAAGGGCGTTAAGGTCATGCTTCGCGATTCGATGATCTAAAGAATTGGCTTTGGAAGGGGAATTCACTGTGACGAGTGTGGGCGCAGAAAACCGAATTGACAGCAATACCGTTTTGTATGGCGTAATCGGCGACCCGATTCGTCATTCAAAGTCACCGATCATGATGAATCGTGCCTTTCGGGAAACGGGAATTAACGGCGTGTATAACGCTTTTCACGTAACGAGCGATCGTATAGCGGATTTCGCTGCAGGCGTGCGGGCCATGGGCATTCGCGGCGTCAACGTTACGATTCCGCACAAGCTGGACATTATGTCCGTATTGGACGAGATTGACGCAGGGGCGCAGGCGATCGGCGCACTCAATACGATTGTGAACGATGATGGACGGCTAATCGGTTATAATACGGATGGCATCGGTTATGTACGTTCGCTGAAGGAAGAAGCGGAACATGAGCTTGCAGGCAAGCGAATCGTCGTAATTGGAGCAGGCGGAGCGGCTCGCGGAATCGTCTATGCTTTAACGAGCGAGAATCCCTCGCGCATCACGGTAGCCAATCGTTCAGTAGAACGTGCCCAAGAGCTCGCATCGACCTTTCAACACCTTGCGGATATCGAAGCGATCTCGAATGAGCAGCTGCAAGCTGCTTGCGGGGAGGCGGACATCGTCATTAATACGACATCCGTAGGCATGTTCCCGAAAACGGGCGAGACGCCGATCGATGCAGCCTGGCTGAGGCCAGGCGCAGTTGCAAGCGATCTAATATACAATCCTCTAAAAACAACATTTTTAGAGCAAGCGGAGCAGCGCGGCTGCCGCATTCATGGCGGCTTAGGCATGTTCATCTATCAGGGCGCATACGCCTTTGAGTATTGGACTGGACAGCCTGCTCCGGTCACAGCGATGCGGGAAACTGTGCTGGCTGCGCTGCAAGGCTGACAAGCTTAATCATAATGGCAAGAAACAGACGAATTATTGAGATGAAAGAAGGAACACATACATGCTTACAGGTAAACAAAAACGTTATTTAAGATCACTCGCACATCATTTGACGCCGATTTTCCAAGTTGGCAAAGGCGGCACAAACGATCACCTCGTCCGTCATATCGAAGAGGCTATCGAATCGCGGGAGCTTATTAAAGTTTCCGTGCTCAACAACTGCCTGGACGATCCAAGGGAAATCGGAGCAGAGGTCGCAGCAGCAGCAGGTGCAGAGCTGGTCCAAGTGATCGGCAAGACGATTGTCCTCTACAAAGAATCCAAGGACAACAAGCAAATCGAGCTTCCTAGCGCAGCACGCAGGTAATCGTAACATTCAAAAGCTGGGAAATAGGGCATACTATCATTCGCAGCGGTTGCTGGTTTGCCTTTTTATGGTTGATGTAAGGAGGAGTTCGACTAGTGAGTAAGATTGGTATTATGGGCGGAACCTTCGATCCCATCCATATCGGTCATTTGATCGCGGCGGAAACAGCGCGCGAGCAATGCGGCCTGCATGAGGTATGGTTCATTCCGTCTTACGGTCCTCCGCTCAAAGCGAATGAACCGGGCGTTAGCGGACAGCATCGTTTCGAGATGGTGTGCGAGGCAATCGAAAGCAATGCTTCCTTCCGCGCACTTGACATTGAATTGCTGCGCGGCGGAGTAAGCTATTCCTATGATACGGTGCTGGAGCTGTGGAGGCTCTATCCGAGCGATTCATTTTCCTACATTATTGGCTCAGACCGGGTTAATGATCTCCCGAAGTGGTATCAGATTGAGCAGCTTGCGGCCCAAATCACATTTATCGGATTAGAGCGTCCAGGTGAACCCATTGCTATTGACGCGCTGCCAAGCTTTTTGAAGGAGCGAATCACGCTGATTCAAATGCCTGGAATCGATATTTCGTCAACTGCGATTAGAAGCATGGTGAATGCTGGACAATCGGTTCAATATTTAGTGCCGGATTCGGTGAATAGCTACATGAGGAGGTACAACCTGTATGAATCGTGAGCAAATGATCGCTAAGGTAAAGGCGGAAATGCCAGAGCGGAGATGGCTTCACACGCAAGGCGTGATGGAAACTGCGGTCATATTGGCGAATAGATTCGGGGAGGACCCGGTTCGCTCCGAGCTGGCTGCCATTTTGCATGATGTGGCTAAATATTGGAAAGTAGAACGGATGGAGCAGGTCATTCGCGATCAGGATTTGCCATCCATACTGCTCCAATACGATAAAGAACTATGGCATGCGCCTGTCGGAGCTTGGGTGGCCGAGCATGAATATGGCGTCACGGATGCTGAGGTGCTGGATGCGATTCGTTACCATACCTCCGGACGCCGCGGAATGTCGAACCTTGAGAAAATCGTTTGTCTGGCTGACTATATGGAGCCTGGGCGGGATTTTCCGGGAGTAGCAGTTATACGCGAGTTAAGCGAGAAGGATTTGAATGCAGCTTTGCTTGCAGGATTCAACTCTACTATTGCCTTCTTATTAGAAAAAGGAAAACGTATATTTCCGCTAACGATAGAAGCACGGAATGGATTATTGGAATAATATAGAAAATAACAGGAGGCTGAGCTATGGCGTTACATTCGGATGAATTGCTGCAAATTACGGTCACAGCAGCGGAAGACAAAAAAGCGGTACGGGTAGTTGCCTTGAATTTAAAGGAAATTTCTTTGGTGGCGGATTATTTCGTTATCTGCAGCGGCAACTCGGATACACAGGTGCAGGCAATCGCAACTGAAATTCGCAAGCAAGCAGAAAAAAGCGGCAATCGCGTTCGCGGTATTGAAGGCATGGATTCGGCAAGATGGGTGTTAATCGATCTCGGCGATGTTATCGTACACGTATTCCACCGCGACGAGCGTGAATACTATAACATTGAGCGTCTTTGGTCCGATGCGAAGGTTGTGGAGTTCGCATGAGCTTTTTAGCTGGAACAACACAAATGTTAAGGGTGGCACGCGAAGTGTCGCCCTACGGCTATTTCCTTAGCGATGGGGAATCGGATGTGCTTATGCATTATACCGAGCTTGTTGGCTCCAAGCCAAAAATCGGCGATGATGTGGAAGCCTTTATTTTCTATGACTCGGAGGACCGCTTAGCCGCTACGATGAAGAAGCCTCTACTACAGCTTGGCGAGCTCGCACGGCTGAAGGTAGCGGACGTTCACCCAAGGCTCGGATGCTTTCTGGAAATGGGCTTAGGCAGACAATTGCTGCTGCCGCTGTCAGAGCTGCCCGAGAGCATTGAATATAGACCGCTACCAGGTGACGAAGTGTTTGTCGTGATGAAGCATGACAAAATCGGAAGACTGGTCGCGAAAATCGCCTTTGAGGAAGAGCTCTCGGAGCTCGTATTCCCAGCGCCAGAGAGCTGGAACAATCAATGGGTCGAGGGCTGGGTAACGAAAACGCTCCAGCTTGGCTCATTCGTCATGATTGACGGAGGCGTTGTAGGGTTTGGCGTTTACGGGCTTATTCCAAGCGCTGAACGGATCAGGCAGCTGCGGCTGGGAGAGCGTGTGAGCGCACGCGTAACCTTCATTCGGGAAGACGGCAGAGCCAATCTCTCGATGGCGCAGCGCAAGGAAATTGGAAGAGTAGAGGATGCCGATCGTATTCTTGCCTTTATGAAGGAAAGACCAGGCGGCGGAATGCCTTACTCTGATGAGACGGATGCCGACATTATTAAACAAAAATTCGGAATCAGCAAGGGCGCGTTCAAACGTGCGCTGGGCAAGCTGATGAGAGAAAGGTTAGTCACTCAGAAGGGCAGCTGGACGTATCTGGCTGTAGAACAGGCTGATGATGCAGTTGGACAATCAGCTGAGACGCAGGCGCAAGGGTCCGATTCCGAAGGGGCTGATCAGCAATGACACGCTCTTACGGACAGTTTGCAAAGGTCTACGATCAGCTAATGGAGGACATGCCCTACGCGGAATGGCTTGGCTTTGCTAGAGCGGGCTGGTCGCGTTATGGCATGCCTTCGACAGTCGTTGACCTTGGCTGCGGTACCGGGAGCATATCAATTCCGCTTGCCCGCTCGGGCTTTCAGGTCTACGGCATCGACCTGTCCTCGGACATGCTTACCGTTGCCCGAAGCAAGTGGGATGAGACGCCTCAGCTGGTCACAAGACCGCGTTCGGGCACCATCCGATGGCTGCAACAGGACATGCGCGAGTGGGAGCTCCAGGAGCCTGTGGATGCGGTCATTTCCTTTTGCGATTGCTTGAACTACTTGACGGAGGAAGCTGATATTGAAGCTGCTTTCCGTGCAACCTTCGCAGGCCTGCGCAGCGGCGGGACATTTCTATTCGATATGCACCCTCCCGAGCAGCTGATCCGCTATGCGGAGGAGCAGCCTTTCGTGCTTGATGAGCGGGATGTCGCATATATTTGGACATGCGATTTCGAGGAGGAGCGCTGCGAGATCGAGCATCATTTAACGATTTTCTCGCGCGACGGCGACTCCAAGTTTTTTCGTTTTGAGGAATCGCATGTGCAGCGCGCATACGATCCAGCGTGGATCGAATCTGCGCTGCGGCGAGCAGGCTTTCAAACGGTCGACCGCTACGCCGATTTCGAGCTGCTGCCGCCAAACAGCGAGTCGGAGCGTCTGTTCTTCGCAGCTGTTAAATAACAAAATGAATAGCGAAGGGTGTCAAATAAGGTCTGATAGGACTTTATGGGACGCTCTTTTTTGATTGGACGCTTAGTGGGCTGTAAGCACCTATATGTACTCGCAGAGTGTAATCAGCTTGTGAGTGCGGTTGAAAGTGGGCAATAAGCACGCATATGCGCTTACAGGCAAAGAATAACCCGAGTTTGTGGGCTGTAAGCACCAATATGTGCTTAAAGAGTGAAATCGGCGTATGAGTGCGGTCGAAAGTGGGCAATAAGCACACATATGCGCTTACAGGAGAAGAGTAACCAGATATTGAAGCCTGTAAGCACCTATATGTCCTTACAGAGTGAAATCGGCTTATGAATGAAGTCCAAGGCAGTTGCGCAGCACTTATGTGCTGCTCTGGTAACTACATCTTGTGGTATGAGGGGCGAATGTGCTCTGGAAGCAACCTGATCGCTGGCTTCTAGATGTGGTGTTCGAGTCGAATGATGTCGATTTGTGTGCTGATTGTAATATTTTATCAGCGGAGCATGGGTGAACGAGAAGTGCTATTGATTTTGTGGGTACTTCGGCTTGCAAATGTCTAGATGTTGTGACACTCGGCGTTCATTATTCGCGAAGGGCATCTTTCAATCGGCTGTTCATTCCTGCTTCGGCAGAAGCTTTGCGGATGGAATCGAGCTTCATTTTCTTAATCGTTTGGGTCATTTGTTCATGGTCTTTTTCTAATTTTTCGATGTAGATTAGCAGCTCAGGCACCGAATATCCGGCATCCTTGAACAGTTTTTCAATGGATACTCGTATTTGTTCTGCGGTAGTTTTTGGGTTCATTTGGGCCTCCAAAATAGCAATAAAATGTCACTATCCCATCATATCCTCATCTGTTAAAATAGTCGAGTGCGTCCGAAAAATAGATTAATATTTTCTCCATAATTTTCATTGACTACTCCTATATATTGATGTAGAATCAAAAACACAAACTACATATTGATGTAGAAGAGAGCCTTTAATGATAAGACCTTTGTAAATCATGAACCTGCGCAGCTGACGGAAATGATAGTCAGAAGCGCTTTTTAATTGCTTATTTTCAGTAGGGGAGCGAACGTGTTATGCTAGTCGTCTATGATTCCAAAACAGGCAATGTCAAGCGTTTCATTAGAAAATTGAATATGCGGGCAGTGCCTATCGATGAGAAGGAAGAAGTGGACGAGCCGTTCGTGCTGGTCACGTACACAACTGGGTTCGGGCAAGTACCGGAGAAGGTCACTTCGTTTCTAGAAACCAACTCCGAAATGCTCCGCGGCGTTTCCGCCAGCGGCAACCGAAACTGGGGAGCCGGGTTCGCAAAAAGCGCGGATACGATCTCAGAAAAGTACGATGTCCCCGTCATTTTGAAATTTGAGTTATCAGGTACGAATCAAGATACGCAGCATTTTGTCGAAAGGGTGCGAACCATTGAAGCATATTGAACTGAATAACGAGTTGATGCAGCGCGGTGCAGACGGATTTTACCAGCTGGATAAAGATAAAGAGGCTGTTGCCGCATTTATGGAAGAAGTAGAAGAGAAGAGCGTGAAGTTCGACTCCCTTCGTCACAAGCTAGATTATTTAATCGAAAACGATTATTACGATAATGTATTCGAAAAGTATACATACGAGCAGGTTGAGGCTGTATTCACGCTAACGGCGAACAGCGGCTTTGAATTCCAATCGTATATGGCAGCGTCGAAGTTCTATAAGGACTATGCGATGAAAACGAACAACAAATCGCAATATTTAGAGCAATACTCCGATCGGGTATCGATTGTAGCTTTGCATCTAGGTGAAGGAGATGCGGATAAAGCACTCCGTATTGCCGAAGCGATGATCGACCAGCGCTTGCAGCCAGCTACGCCAACCTTCCTGAACGCGGGCAAGAGCCGCCGCGGCGAAATGGTTTCTTGCTTCCTGCTCGAAATGGACGACTCTCTTAATTCAATTAACTACGTGCTAGGCACATGCATGCAGCTCTCCAAAATCGGCGGCGGCGTTGCCGTTAACCTATCGAAGCTTCGTGGACGCGGTGAACCGATCAAAGGCGTTGAAGGCGCAGCAAAAGGCATTATGCCCGTGCTGAAGCTGATGGAGGATGCTTTCTCCTACGCAGATCAAATGGGACAACGCAAAGGCTCGGGAGCCGGCTATTACAATATTTTCGGCTGGGACATTATCGAGTTCCTTGATTGCAAAAAAATTAACGCCGACGAGAAGGCACGTATCAAAACGCTGTCTATCGGCCTTATTATTCCGAATAAATTTTATGAGCTTGCTGCACAAAACAAGCCGCTTTTCGTATTTGGTCCACATTCCGTACAAAAAGCTTACGGCAAACATCTTGACGACATGGACATGGATGAAATGTACGAGGAATTGCTCGCTAACGAGCTTGTAACGAAGAAAAAAGTGATGAACGCACGCGACATGCTGACAAAGATCGCCTCGATTCAGCTAGAATCCGGCTACCCATACATTATGAACAAATCCAATGCCAACAGCATTCATGCTTTGAAGGATATTGGCTCTATTAAAATGTCCAACCTGTGCACGGAAATATTCCAGCTGCAGGAGACTTCGGAAATTAAAGATTACGGCTACGCGGATGTTATTCAGCGCGATATTAGCTGTAACCTCGCTTCACTAAACATTGTTAACGTAATGGAGCACAAGAAAGTGAAGGAATCGGTTCACGTTGGGATCGAAGCCTTGACGACGGTCAGCGATTTGTCCAATATCGACAATGCACCGGGCGTTCGCAAAGCGAATGAGGAGCTTCACTCTGTCGGACTTGGCGCGATGAACCTGAACGGCTACCTTGCCAAAAACAAAATCGCATACGAAAGTGCAGAAGCGAAGGATTTTGCCGGCGTGTTCTTCATGATGATGAACTACTACTCCCTTGAGCAAAGCATGGAAATTGCTAAAGAGCGCGGCATCACGTTCAAAGATTTTGATCGTTCCGAATATGCCAAAGGCACTTATTTCACTCGTTATGTAGAGAATGATTTCCGTCCAAAGACGGCAAGAGTGAAAGAATTGTTCGAGGGCATGGACATTCCATCGCCTGAGGATTGGGCAGAGCTGCAAGCGAAAGTGCAGAAGCATGGCCTATACCACGCATACCGTCTAGCGATTGCGCCGACACAAAGTATTTCGTATATCCAAAATGCGACTTCGAGCGTTATGCCGATCGTTGAACATATCGAGACGCGAACGTACGCGAACTCGACAACGTATTACCCAATGCCGTATTTGTCGCAAGACAACTACTTCTATTACAAATCGGCTTACAACATCGATCAGTTCAAGCTGATTGACCTAATTGCAGAAATTCAGCAGCACGTTGACCAAGGTATTTCGTCCGTCCTGCATGTAAATAGCAATGTAACGACACGCGAGCTGGCGCGGTTCTATGTCTATGCTGCGCAAAAAGGGCTTAAATCGCTCTACTATACTAGAACGAAGCGGCTTTCTGTTGAGGAATGCACGAGCTGCGCAGTTTAAGTAGTTCAATTTTAATCGACGCTTACGTAGCAAAGAAGGAGCTCACCAAATGAAAGCAGTAAACTGGAACCGCCCGGATGACGATTTCACTTTAACATTCTGGCAGCAAAACGTGATGCAATTTTGGACGGATGAAGAGATTCCGTTATCTGACGATAAAATGGATTGGATGGAAATGACCGACGCGGAGCGTACGCTTTACAAAAACGTGCTCGGCGGTCTGACCTTGCTTGATACGATTCAAGGCGGCATCGGCATGCCGAAAATTTTGGAGCATGTAGATGGCTTGCAGCGCAAAGCGGTGCTGTCGTTTATGTCAATGATGGAGCAAATCCACGCCAAATCGTACAGCAGCATCTTTACAACGCTCGCATCGGGAGAAGAGATCGACGAAATTTTCCAATGGGTGGAGAAAAATGAACAGCTGCAAAAGAAAGCAAATCTGATTTCTTCGTGGTATTCGAATATTACGGGACCGAAAGAGCTGTATAAAGCGATGGCAGCTTCCGTATTTCTAGAAAGCTACTTGTTCTACAGCGGATTCTTCTATCCGCTCTACTTGGCTGGCCAAGGCAAAATGACGAGCAGCGGCGAAATTATCGATTTGATTTTGCGCGATGAGAGCATTCATGGTTTGTATGTTGGCGTTCTTGCACAGGAGCTGTTCCAAACGTTCAGCCCTGAGGAGCAAGCACAGCTGCAAATCGAGATTTATGCATTGCTGAACGAGCTGTACAAGAACGAGATCGTGTATACCGAGCATCTGTATGCACCACTCGGCTTGGCTGAAGAAGTGAATGTCTACGTCCGCTACAATGCGAACAAAGCGCTTATGAACCTTGGCATGGAGCTTCACTTCCCTGAGGAGCCGGTTAACCCAATCGTGTTCAACGGCATCAGCACGCACACGAAGCAGCATGATTTCTTCTCCAAAAAAGGTAATGGCTACGTACGTACGATTCACGTTGAGCCATTGAATGACGATGACTTCGTTTTCAATTTTTAATATAACTTAATCGTATTTCCACCTATGAATCGCTCTTCATTCAGCCTTATGGCAGAAGAAGAGCGATTTTGATTTTTTAAAATAAGAAAATGATTGACACCAAATAGGCGGGATGTTAATATCTTCCTCTCAAATCTTGTACGGAGGTAACAAGCGTGATAACAGTTCATGGATTAAGCAAATCGTATCAGGTTGCAAAACGCTCATCCGGCGTCAGACAGGCTGTGAAGGCTTTATTTAAAAGGGATTATAAGATCGTGGAAGCGCTTAATGATATTTCTTTCACGATTGAGCCCGGCGAAATCGTAGGCTACATCGGGCCAAATGGCGCCGGCAAATCTACGACAATCAAAGTGATGAGCGGCATTCTTGTCCCAGACAGCGGCACCTGTACAGTAATGGGATACACGCCTTGGAAGGATCGGGTTGACTATGTAAAAAATATCGGTGTCGTTTTTGGACAGCGATCTCAGCTATGGTGGGATGTTCCTGTCATCGACTCCTTCGATCTGCTTCGGGATATTTACAAAGTGCCGGAACAGGAATATAGAGACACGCTGGCTTTACTCACGGAAACGCTGGAGCTTCAGGACATTATTCAAATGCCCGTTAGGCAGCTTAGCTTAGGGCAGCGGATGCGCTGCGAGATAGCGGCTTCGCTGCTGCACAGCCCAAGCGTCCTCTTTCTGGACGAGCCGACGATTGGACTTGACGCGGTATCCAAAATTGCAGTACGGCGATTTATACGCACCATTAATGAGGAGAAGGGCGTTACGATTATTTTGACCACGCATGATATGAACGACATTGAAGCGCTGGCGAACAGGATCATTTTGATCGGAAAAGGGAGACTTCTATACGACGGAAGTGTAAACGCCATTCGGAATCAGTTCGGAACAAGGAAGACGATTACCGTCTTATACAGCCATCAGGAGAAGCCGCTTCAGGTGCCCGGCGCGGTCGTTGAGTCATGGTCTCCCGAGCGAGCGGTTCTTAGCGTCGATACGGCAGAGGTCAATATTTCGGAGCTGTTGATCGGCATATCCGCACAGGTAGAGCTTCTTGATATGACGATAGACACGCTGCCAATCGAGGATATGATTGTACAATTGTACAAGGAGCATCAAATATAATGAAGGCGTATCTATCGGTTTTTAAGCTGCGCCTGACGAATGGATTGCAATACCGTACAGCAGCGCTTGCGGGAATCGCAACCCAATTTTTCTGGGGCTTCATTATCATTATGGTGTTTGAAGCGTTCTACAGCGGGGCTGTTACGCAGCCTCCCATTTCATTAAAACAACTCATTACGTATGTGTGGCTGCAGCAAGCGTTTTTAGCTTTTATTATGCTTTGGTTCCGTGACAATGAGCTGTTCCAGCTCATTACAACGGGCAATATCGCATATGAGCTTTGCAGGCCTAGCGGCATCTATGGGTTATGGTATGCCAAGCTGATCGCACAACGACTGGCAAGCGCGATTCTCAGAAGCCTGCCTATTTTGGCCGTTGCTTTTTTTCTGCCAGAACCTTATCGATTGCCGGCTCCGTCAGACCCGCTTGCTTTATTATTGTTTATCGTGGCACTCGTTCTTGGGTTATTCTTGATTGTCTCTCTTTCCATGCTGATGTACATATCGGTCTTCGTCACGCTATCACCGGCGGGCTCGCTGCTTATGTTCGGCGTTATCGGCGAGTTTTTGGCAGGCATGGTCATACCTGTTCCGCTTATGCCATCCTGGCTGCAAAGCATCGTAAATGTACTTCCATTTCGCTTTACTGCCGATTTCCCATTTCGCGTCTATTCCGGTCATATTCCGAGGGAAGAAGCGCTTATCGGCATTGCTATCCAACTCGTATGGTTCATCGTATTGGTGGGGCTTGGCAGAGCAGCGATGGCAAAAGCACTCCGCAGAGTAGTCGTAAATGGAGGGTAACGAAGATGAAATTGTATTTAAAATATATGCTGATCCTGTTTAAGTCGCAAATGCAGTATCGTACTTCGTTTTGGCTGCTCTCTTTCGGACAATTCCTCTTGCCGTTTTCTATATTTGCAGGCTTGTATTTTCTGTTCGATCGATTTGGACAGATCAAGGGCTGGGATTTTCAAGAGGTAGCGCTTTGTTTCTCTATCATCCATATGGCGTTTGCAATCAGCGAATGTTTTGCGCGCGGGTTCGATTCGTTTTCCAGTTTGGTCGCAAATGGCGACTTTGACCGCTTGCTGGTGCGTCCGCGCAGCACCGTCCTGCAGGTGCTAGGCTCGAAGTTCGAATTCACTAGAGTCGGACGGCTGCTGCAAAGCGCCATGGTGCTTGCTTGGTCGATCAGCCAGCTTTCACTTGATTGGTCGCTGCTGAAGATCATCACTCTCTTATTTATGATTGCGAGCGGCGTATTTATTTTTACCGGCATCTTTATGCTGGCTGCAACGATGTGCTTCTGGACGATTCAGGGCCTTGAAATCGCTAATATTTTTACAGACGGCGGCAGGGAAATGGCCCAGTATCCGCTTAATATTTATCAGAAATGGGTTACGCGCTTTTTTACGTTTATCATTCCTTTCGGCTGCGTCAACTACTTGCCCTTGCTCTATCTGCTGGACAAAACATCAGGCAATGACCTGCCGTACATGCTGGCGCCAATCGCGGGTATTGTTTTTATTTTACCGTGTCTGCTCATTTGGCGCTTTGGCGTTCGTCACTATCGCTCTACTGGATCGTAAGCAGGGATAAGAAGGACGTTGTGGAATATGATCATAAATGACAGCAAAGGGGGATTTTCGCTTTGAAATCGATAACGGTACGAGAGCTTGCGGAGCGATTTTCATTAGAAGTGCTTGCAGGAGAGGATAATCTGGATCGGCAAATCGCGAAGGCAAGGGCTTATCGCCCGGGACTCGAGTTTGTTGGGTACTTTGAGTTTTTCCCGCAGGAGCATGTCCAAATATTAGGAAAAAAAGAAATTACGTATTTGCATACCTTAACCGAGGACGAACGAAATCATCATATCGGGAATATCGTCAAATATCATCCGCCATGCTTCGTCGTTACAGCAGGTCAAGAAGGGTTGAAATATTTGACTAAATATTGCGATCAAGAGGGAATACCTCTGCTGCGAACAAATGTTCCTACGGCACAATTTTTGGGGATGCTCGATGCTTATCTTCTCAATACGCTTGCCCCGGAAATTTCAATACATGGCATCATTTTGAACGTATCGGGCATTGGCATTTTGCTGCGCGGCAAATCAGGCATCGGCAAGAGCGAAACCGCACATACGCTGATCAAACGCGGCTCTAGGCTGGTAGCTGACGATATTGTCGTATTGAAAAAGCTAAGCTCGCAAACGCTGCTGGGCACACACAACGGGAAAACGAAGGAGTTTCTAGCGCTGAGGAGCATCGGTTTGATTAATGTAGTCAGGCTGTACGGCAGGCAGGCCTTTCAGGATGAGACGCGTATTGTACTGGATATTGAGCTGACCAAATGGCGGGACAATGAGCTGAACAATGATTTGGAGCTTGTGCCAAAGTTTACGGAATATATTGGCGTGCAAATCCCGCATATCGAAATTCAGGTTCAGCCGGGAAGAGATATCGCTGGCTTGATTGAGGCGGCTGCTAATAACTGGTACCTAAGACAGCAAGGGTACAGCGCGGTAGAAGAATTTATGAAGCGGCTTGAAATGGAGTAGCAATTGCCGCGCAGCAGGTATATTCTGTTACTTGGAACGATTAAAGGCGAAACGACTATCCATTTACTAGTAAAGCATGATACACTAAGTGCAGAGAAAGCTCATCCTTGCGCACAAGTCCTGACAGATTCGAAGGAGGAAACCGCGTGGAAAACTGCTCAATCGTCACAAAGCCTGCGCTCCAATTGGCAGGAATTAGCTACTGCGGCCCGTATTCATCCTTTCCGGATGAGGCGATTCGGCTGCAAACCGAGTTTTTGACACGCAAACATGAGTTGAATGACGCTGCAAAATCTACGGTGCTGTATAGTCCCTATTTCGGAAATGAAGTTTTTGCAACGTACTTTGCTTGCTATGAGGTTCAGCATCTCGAGGAGATTCCTCCCGGCATGGTGCAGTTCACGATTCCTGAGCATCGATACGCGATGGTAGCCTGTTCAAACAAAAGAATCGGCGAAGGGTATGAGCAGCTTCATACTTGGATAAACGAGCTGCGGCTAGAGAAGCAGGAAAACGCCGTATCGCTGGAACTATTTTATATCGACGAGCATCATTTGGAGGAAGAGCCGGTAGAATTGCTTATTCCGCTCAAAGGATAATTTATATGAAGTGCTTGCGCGCAAACGAACGGAGTATCGAATGGAAGACATTCGCTCCGGCTCGTTTTGCGAAGGCAGGCTCTTTTTTGTTTGGAGATGCAAGGATGAAGGGAGGTAGGATAGAGAGATGAGCCATGAATTATATATCGTAGATGCTTTCACAAATGAACGATTCAAAGGAAATCCGGCTGCCATCTGTTTATTGGAGCAGCCGCAGCCTGAAGGCTGGATGCAGCAGGTAGCTGCTGAAATGAATCTACCGGAAACGGCATTTATTGTGCCGGGAGCGGAGAGCTATGGCCTGCGGTGGTTTACGCCTGTTGCGGAAGTTGATTTATGCGGACATGCGACGCTTGCGACTGCGCATGTTTTATGGGAGACAGGCAAATTGTCTGCACAGGAAATGGCTCGCTTCATGACGAGAAGCGGTTTATTAACGGCCAAGCTTGATGGTGCTTGGATCGAGATGGATTTTCCAGCCGAGCCGCCGGAAGCAGCAATAGCGCCTGAGGAGCTTGTTCAAGGCTTGGGACTTATTCCTAGGTATGTTGGCCGCAATCGGATGGATTATTTTGTTGAGGTGGACAGCGAGGAGACGGTTCGCACGCTGCAACCGGACTTCGCGATGCTTGCGAGGCTGGAAGCTCGAGGCGTTATCGTAACGAGTCGATCGACTGGCTCTGTATATGACTTTGTGTCACGGGCTTTCTATCCTGGAACTGGAATCGATGAGGACCCCGTTACGGGCTCGGCCCACTGCGCGCTTGCGCCATACTGGGCGAAGCGGCTTCGCAAGGACAAGCTCGTCGGTTATCAGGCGTCTCAGCGTGGCGGAATCGTTAAGGTGAAGCCGGTTGGCGATAGAGTTTATTTGTCGGGACAAGCGGTAACGGTACTAAAAGGACAATTGGAGGGGTAAAACGATGTTAATGATGAAGCTGCCAAAGGAACAGAAGGAGCAGATGACCGGCCGGATTCAGCAGTATTTCGAGCTGGAGCGTTCAGAGACGCTCGGATCAATCGCAGCGGAGCAGCTGCTCGAATTTATAATTCAAGAGATAGGTCCACATTTGTATAATCACGCGATTAATGATGCGCGCAAAGCCGTCCTGGAGCGGATGCAAACGCTTGAGGACGAGCTTTATGCGCTGGAGAAGCCGATAGTAGTTAAACGATGATACTCCTTAGACAGAAGCGGACGCGTACGGCTTGAATAAGGAGCTCGAACGTATTGAAGCGCTGCAGCTTCGAGCGCATTGCTCGTCGCAAACGGAAATGAAAGTCAGATAACCTATGCTATAAAAAAACACCGCAGCAGTCGGTGTTTTTTTACTTTATGCGTATGAGGGGTTCCATATAATAGAAAGATATGATATTATTTATGCGAACACTAGTTCTGTTTTTTTGGCTGACAAGCTAACAAGGCGGAGCATAGGCGGAGGGAAGGGATCGCGATGGTGACGGATCGGTATTCGGAAATAGATGAGGTAATCGCTTATATTCATGCCAATATTTATGAGCCGCTGCCGCTTTCTCGATTGGCACAGCATGCCGGCTATAGCAGCTTTCATTTCACTCGTATTTTTAAAGAGAGAGTCGGTCTCTCTCCCTTGTATTATGCTTCCTCCCATCGCTTGCAAAAAGCGAAGGCTTTGCTGCTGCATACGAATTTGAGCATTCGCGATGTTGGACTCGAGATCGGGCAGCAAAGCCTTGGAACCTTTACCTCCAGATTTACCGAGCGAGTGGGCGTGACGCCGTCTGAATTTCGCAACTCAGCCCTTCAAGTGGACGATCAAATGCGTTCTCTGCAAGAGCTGAACGATTGGACAAAGCTTGAAATTTCTACGAACAAATACGACCGGATTGAAGGAACCGTTCATGCTGAGATTCCCTTTAACGGAGTCGTTCTGATCGGTTTGTTCGCCAAACCAATCCCTGAAGGTCTGCCTTTATACGGAACGCTGCTTTCCTCGCTTGGCCAGTTTTGCTTGACGGGCGTCAAACCCGGCACCTATTATCTGATGGCTACATCGGTTTCTTGGGGGATGCAAGCAAATGATGTTTTGCTGCCGCAAAACACGCTGCGAACAAGAACCAGAGAGCCAATTACCGTCACGGGCAGACTTGCTGTTCCACATCAGCAGGTTATGCTCTATACGCCTCGACCGGACGATCCGCCGATTCTCATTTCCCTGCCTTTGCTGATGAATAATTTTCTCAAGCAAGTAGCTCCATATAACAGCAGAAAGCCATGACCAATTGAAGCGGAACTCAAAAAAAAGCTTACCCATCTCGCTTTAAGCAGGAGGGACAAGCGCAAAAGTTTATGCACGTGATTTTTTGTGCGAAGCGGTTGACTTGAACGGTGTTACTTTATTTTTGCCTGTCGTTTTCGAATGGTACATTGCTTCGTCGGCTTGCTTAATCAACTCTTGAACAACCTTGCTTTCTTTGGTTGTACTAAAGCCGACGCTTATCGTAACCATCGTTTCCTTCTCCACTCTGGACCGGATCGATTCAGCAACAATCTCTGGCTTCACACGCTCTGTACTAATGCAGCTCAGCAGCTCTTCCCCGCCATAACGTCCCGCCGAGCCTATGCCGCTGGATTCCTCCTTAATGATTTCGGCGACCTGCTTAAGCACTCCGTCAGCCTTATGATGGCCATGCGTATCATTTAAGTTCTTGAAGTTATCAATGTCGCAAAATAGAATCGCCATCGGCTTGTTCCTTTGGAGCAGCAGCTCGGCCTTTGAATAAAAATGACGCCGGTTATATAAGCCGGTCAAGCCGTCTGTGATAGACGAGTGATAGGTATACATAAGACGCTCGATTACCCATTCAAAGAGCAAAATAAATAAAAGCGAGTAATAGATAACCGGCAGCAGCTGGGTGAACGAAATCAACCAGATGAGCGAGCCGTGGAATACATAGGCATTGGCGAGCCTAGCAAGCTCGCTTGCGAAAAATACGATAAGGCTGGCATAATATTTGGAGCTCATGTCCGCGCTTCTGGTGTCGATCATGACCATAAAAATGACAATTAATCCATAGAAGTCGAGAGCAGGAAAAGTAAAGGCTTGCGCCTCGAAAGCCGTTTCCGCAGTAAAGCGCGTAATCGCAAATTGTATACCTGCAATAACGAAAGTCAACATACTCATAATGATAAAGGGGATGACTTTCAACTGAGCAGAACGATGAGTATATAATTTCATGAAAACAAAGTTTATAATAATAAAAGAAATGATTTGCATGATCGTGAAAGCCAAATGAAGCCACGGGGATAATGACCAGCCCGGATAGGCAAGAATGACGAGCAAGCCATGCTTGACGATAATGAGCGGTATAGCTGTAATGAGCAAGCGGTACGTTCGTTTATTGCGGTAGCTGGCATATAGCTTCACCGACATAAAAAGCATAAGAACGAGAATGACGATAACAGCCGATGAAGAGAGCAGCTGGCCGTTTGGGCCTGAAAGCCATTGTGTAATTGACATGAGTTAACCACCGATATCTAGTATAGTACGAACAGCTTTACAGAAACATATGTTCTAATATATCATGTTTTACGGTGAACGAATAGTTAAGGGCAGACGTTTTATGTTGAAAGGATGGGACACATGAATATTTTACAAGCCTTATTTTTTCCACCGGAGCAGCCGGGCGGAGTTTCATCGATGATCCCGTACATTCAGGATAGATTTATAAAAATAGGCTGGCAGATGGAATTATTCTCGTTGCCTAAGCGAGTTAGAAGCAAGGGCCAAGAGGACGTCGTGTTCGAGACCTTTGATCATACGATCTATAGAGGAAACGCAATGGTAGACAAATATATTCAAACCTATAAGGATTACGTATGGTGGACCAAAATGCGCATTAAAAAGCCATACGATATTATACATGCCCATCATCCGATTGCAGCGCTCGTTATGAAGCAGCTATTCCCAGAAACGCCGCTGGCGGTGACGATCCACTCCAGCTTCGAGCGCGAGCTTATTTTGAACGGGAAAATTACAGAAGGCGGGCCGGAGCATCAATTCCTAATGAGTCTTTATGGCGAGCTGGAGGCGAAGGCGGATCATTTGCTGACCGTTTCCGAGTCGTTCCGTACGTATATATCTCCTCATATTAAGCATCCGGAGAAAATTAAAGTCATTCCGAACGGCTTTGATGAAAAACGATTTAGGCCGATCGCCCATGAAAATGCGATAACACAGCTCATTACGGTATGCAGGCTTGTCCCTGCGAAAGGACTTGACGTGCTGCTTCATGCATGCGCGGAGCTTAAGCAGAAGGGCCATCCGTTTGTCCTGCATATTATCGGAGACGGACCGATTCGCGAGGAGCTGGAGGCGTTAGCGGTAAAGCTGGATTTATACGACGATATTATTTTTTATGGCTACATGCTTCATCCTGAGGAGTTTATGCCCTTCTTCGATGTGTTCGTATTGCCCTCGCGGGCGGAGGCGTTTGGCTCTGTATTCGCAGAGGCCGCGTTATGCTGGCTCGCGCTGGTGGGTACGAATGTGGGCGGCATAGCCGAGCAAATCGATGACGGAGTCAACGGATTGCTAGTGCCGCCGGAGGATCCAGCAGCGCTTGCAGACGCGCTCGAGAAGGTCGTGACCGATCCTACCTATCGGTACAATCTGGCAAGGGCAGGATGGGATAAGGCGAAGAAGGTATATTCGCTGCAACGAGTCATTGCTCAGCTGAAAAAGGTTTATCTCAATATGAAGCCGAAGTAACTTTTTCATTTTAATAGAATAGGCGGTTATGGGATGTCGGTACCTTTTCGATTTATTCATGCAGCAGATTTGCATTTGGATAGCCCGTTCCGCGGACTTGCGAAGGCGCCGGGCCATGTAAGAGAAGCATTGGCTGACTCGACCTTCGCGGCGCTGCGGCAATTAACGGTGGCGGCGATTCGAGAGCAAGTGGATTTTATCGTTCTGGCAGGAGATTTATTCGATGAGGCGGATCGCTCTCTGCGGGCGCAGCTCATGCTCGTTCGAGAGTGGGAGAAGCTGGAGCAGCATGGCATTGGCGTGTTCATCATTCATGGGAATCATGATCCTCTGAGTGGGTCGAGAGCTGCTTTGATGCTGCCGTCCAATGTATTTGTTTTTGGAGCGGATCAGATGGAATATAAGCCGGCTTATCGCAGAAGCGGTGAGCTGGCTGCTTTTATTTACGGCAGATCGTATGGCAAGCGAGTTATGACTGAAAATATAGCTGCCAGCTACAGCATTCAGCCTGATGCGCCGTTTCATATCGCGCTGCTGCACGGCAACGTCGATGGCGACGGATCACATGACCCTTATGCGCCATGTACGCTAGGCGAGCTTATTGGCGGCAAAGGCTTTGACTATTGGGCGCTGGGGCATATTCATCACCGCAGAGTGCTGCATACCTATCCGCATGTCGTTTATTCGGGCAATACGCAGGGTAGAAATCCTCGCGAGATTGGAGCGAAAGGCTGCTACATTGTTGAAGTGTCGGCTTCGAGAGCCGTCGAGCTGAAGTTTTTGCCGATTGACCAGGTACGCTGGCTCGAAAGCAGCTATTCTATAGCTGAAATAAGCTCGGAGCAAGAGCTGCTGCAGCAGCTGGATGGTGTAATTGACCAAGTACTGGCCGAAGCAGAGGGGCGCTCGGTTATGCTTCGGCTTATTTTGACCGACCGCGGCCCGCTGCATCAGAAGCTGTCGGACCCAGCGATCGTGAGTACACTGCTTGAGCAGCTGCAGGAGGGCAGGCAGATTCTCTCTGGCGAAGCTTGGGTGCTCGTGCATGGGCTTGAGGTGAACACGGGAGCTTTGCTGAATTTGCAGGAGCTGGCGGTCGAGGACAGCTTCGCAGGTGAATTGTACCGATTAAGCGCGAGGCTCGCAGAGGACGAAACGCTGTGGCGTGATTTTGCAAAGGAAGCCGTTGGTCAGGTCGCAAGCCACGCGAAGCTGGGCAGGCTTATGCAGGGCAAATGGGACGAGCTTCCAAGGCGCTGGCTTGCGCAAGCGCAGGAGCTGACCGTTGGAGCAATCCGCGGAAATGATCGGGATGCATAAATCTAGGGCAATAGATGGATACGATACCTTTAGGAGTTGACGATGCATGAAGCTTATGAAGGCTGAAATTGACGGTTTCGGACAGCTGCATCGGCGGCAGGTGCCGCTCGATGCGCCGGTGGTCATCGTGTATGGTCCGAATGAAGCGGGCAAAAGCACCGTCTTCGGCTTCGTGCGCTCGATGCTCTACGGCTTCGCCAAACGCGGGCAGCCAAGCGAGCGGCAGGAGCCGGTAAATGGCGGCAGACATGGAGGACGTTTGTTTTTTGACGATGCAAGAGGCAGGCAATATGTGCTTGAACGCTATGCGGCTGATGGAACAGGCAAGCTGAAATTACGTGAAATCGGGCATTTGGCAGATGGAGCCCTGCAGTCGGAAGAAAGGGAGCGCCTTCTAGATGGTGCTGGGCCGATTGTTGCAGAAGGCGCTTGGCTCACGCAAACGGATTGGGAGCGGCAATTTCTTGGAGGTATAAGTGAAAGGCTGTACCGTCAATTATTCGCAGTCACCCTTACCGAGCTGCAAGAGGTGGGTACTCTGCCCAGCGATGAGCTAGGACGTTATTTGTATCAAGCGGGCTGGGATGACGGCAAGACGATTGCGGCAGCAGAGAAACGGCTGGCGCAGGAGATGGAAGCGCTTTTTAAGCCGCGCGGCACGAATCAGCAAATTAACCAACAGCTCAAATTGCTGGAGCAGCTTGAAGCTGAGCTGCGGAAAAGAAATGACGCTATCGCTTCGTACAATGATTTGGTGCAGCAGACGGCCAGGCTTGATGAATCACTCCGCTCGCTGGAGAAGGATCTGCCTGCGGCGGAATCTCGTCAAAAGCTGCTGAACAAGGCTTGTTCCGTTAGGCCGCTATGGATTCGCAAGGAGAAGCTGCTGCTGGAGCGCGAGCAAATTGCATATGCAGCGCGGCTTTCCGTTCATGCGGAGAAAGGCTGGGAGGAGCTGCTCCGGCAGCGGGCGGAGCATCGGGAGGAGATGGAGAAGCATCGGCAGAAAGCATTGCTGCTGGAGCTTCAGCTTGAGGCGATCAGCTATGATGATCAGCTTATCCGGCTCGGGGATGAAACGGAAGCTTTGCTGCAATCATCGGAGAGCATGCGGAAGCTTGCGCAGGATAGCGCCGAACGGGAGGCAGAGCTGCGGGAGCATGATGAGATGATCGCAAGACACGTCACCAGCATTGCGCCGGAGTGGACGGAGCGGCAGCTTAGAGAGCTTCAAGTAACGGTAGCCGATCGCGACAATGTGAGAGAGGCAAGGCAGCAGGAGCTTGAGCAGTCGCGGACGGAGGAGCGGTTCGCAGCGGAGCTTGAGACGCTGAAGCAGCAGGAGCGGGAAGCGAGCAGCGCCTTGGAGGAGGCGAGGTCAGCCGTTGCACAAGATGCAGCTAGGCAAGAACAGGCGGGCGGAGCCGGGTTTGAGGTGTTGCCGCGCACGCGTGATGCGCTGAAGGGGGCGTGGAACGCCCTCGATAGCGCGCTCCGCGAGTGGGAGCTCGAGCGGGCGCGCACTGCCGGCGCCGCCGGAGCCGCGAGCGATAGCGGGGCGGGAGGCCGCGGCGCGGCAGCTGCTGCGGGCCGAGGCGGAGCCGGCCCGCTTTGGGCTGCAGCGGCTGCCGCGGGCGGAGCTGCGCTGGCGCTGTGGTTTGCATCGGCGGCGGCGGGTGAGCCAGCCGGCGGAGCGGCATTAGCTGCGCTGGCGCTAGCGGTCGCGGCGCTTGTGCTTGCTGCGGCTGCGGTGCTGCGGAGCCGCAATGCGGGTCGTGTGGCCAGCAGCAATGATGGATCGCGCGGCCTAGGGCTTGGAAGGAGTGCTGACGCTTGCGACAGAGCGGATCAGCTAGCGTTAAGCGAACGGGAGAAGCGGATTTATCAGGCGCTGGAGACTATGGTGCGCGAGCCGCAGGAAGCTGCGGCAGCGCTGCTTGCGGCAAAGCATCACAGCTCGGCTGAGCACATGCTGGCAGCCGAACAGGCGCGCATTCAGCTGCGCGCCGCAGTGGAAGCCCGTCTCGAAGCGCTCCAAACGAGCGAGCGCCTCATCGACAACACCAGCGAGCTCGCCCGCCGCCTGGAGCGGCTGCGCGCGCACGCAGCAGGGCGCAGCGAAGCAGCCGCCGCCGCTGCGCAAACCAGGCAAGCCCTCGCCCGGCAATGGGCCGGCTGGCTTGCAGCACGCTCGCTGCCGGCCGGCATGTCTCCGGCAGCCGTGCTCGAAGCCTTCGACCTTGCCGAGCAAGCTTTGCAGCGGCTGCAGCAATACGACCGGCTGGCGGCAAAGCAAGCCGCCGCGGGCAAGCAGCTGGCCGCTTTCGCGAAGCAAGCGGCCGACTTGTGCGAGCAGCTCGAGGAAGCGAAGGCGCAGCTCGCTATAGATCCCGCGCTCGCACTGCGGCTGCTGCATGCCGAAATACGCCGGCATGCAGCAGCGAAGCTGGAGGCGCGCGGAATACTCGCGCGCCGCGATGAGCTGCATATGGCCATGCAAGCGGCCAATTCCCGTTTGCAGGAGCTGCAAGCTCTAATCGCAGCGCAAATAAATGAGGCAGAGCTTGCTAGCGAAGCGCAATATGAGCTGGCAACCCAGCATCGCCGCGACTTGCAGGAGCTTGAGCTTGAGCTTTCCAAGCTAACGCTTGAGATGACAGCCGGCCTGTCAGAGGAGCGAGTCGCCGAGCTGGAGCAGCTGTTCGGATTATACGATGAAGAGCGACTGCAAGCGCTGCAGGCAGAGTCAAGCTGCGAGCTTGAAGAGCTTGAGAAGCAGAAGCGGGAGCAGCTTGAGCAGCGTGGAAGCTTGCGGCAGTCTTTGGAGCATTTGCTTAAGGAAGAGGAGCACCAAAGGCTGCTATCTGACAAGGAAATGACGATAGCCAAGCTGGAGGCCGATGCGGAGCGTTACGCTGTACTTTCGATAAGCGCTGCATTAATTAGCCGAACGAAGCGGATTTACGAGGAGGAGCGACAGCCAGTCGTGCTGCGCAATGCGTCGCGTTTGATCGCGACGCTGACGGACGGCAAATATATTCGGGTGCTGACGACGCCTGGCGAGCCAGGAATAAGACTCGAAACCTCAGACAACCGCCTAATTGATAGTGCGCTGCTTAGCAGAGGGACCGCGGAGCAGGTGTACTTGGCGATGCGCTTCGCTTTAGCGGAGGAAGCTTCGCAAGGGACTAAGCTTCCTCTTATGCTGGACGATGTATTCGTTAATTTTGACCATGGGCGGCTGCATGCCGTTACGAGGCTGCTCGCGGAGCTGTCCGGCGATAGGCAGATGATTGTAATGACCTGTCATGAACATGTCAGGGATGCCATGCTTGAGCATTGTGAGGATGCAGTGCTCGTACAAATCTAGTTGTTTCTAACGCTTATACTTAAGTATGGGTTACTCGCTTGCGGATAATCAAGATAAGCCAGCCAAAGCTGATCAGTCCGAATAATGGATAAAGCGTCGACAGCAGCGGGCCAAATCCGATTTGGCTGGCTACATAACAGATGGCGAGAATGAGAAGGACAATTAAGCTGCGCGCCCATTTCAAACGCTCATGAAGCTGAAGGGTGAGCCCGTAAATGTCGGCGATAAGCGTCGTAAAGATTTCCGCGAAAATAATAAAAATATAAATGAATTGAACGCTTGGCCCAAGCTGTCTTGCGATGCCGCCCATTGGAATGGCAAATTGCTGAATGCCCGGCATATGAACGGATAGGGCGATATGACCGGCCAGCAGCATGAAGCCGATGCCGATTCCGCCGACCCAAGAGCCTGCAATGATTACTTTGCGATCGTTAATCTCCGCGCCAAGCGGTACGAGTACTGCCTGCGACATCGAGAGATTAAATGCGGTATACAGAAAAGGCGATGCCCATGCCGCCCATATCGAATGGTCGCTCGATAGCGTAATGAACTTGTCTGCACCCGGTGTTTGGAAGGTGTCGATCATAATGAGTACTGTGAATAGCAGCATAATGGGAACGACTATAGCATTAACCGTTAGGATGGCATTCATCCCTTTGCGCAGCAAAAAGTAGCAGGCGGCTATTGTAATCAGCAGTCCCGATTGATAGGAAATATTCCAATGCTCATAAAAGATCGTTCCGGCGCCAGCGAGCATGACGGCTGTTACGCCAAGGAGCACGACGAGCATGAAATGGCTGATGAGCCGCCCATATTTGTCGCCAAACAAAGCCTTATTTAAATCCTCGTACGATTTCGCTCTTATTTCGCTGGCTATGAGCATCATTTTGGTGCCCAGCCAGATGAACAATACGGTTGAGATTGCGATCGTTATCGTTCCCCAATACCCGAAACGGGTAAAAAATTGCAATATTTCTTGACCGGTGGCAAAGCCAGCTCCTACTATCGTACCCATATAGGTTGAAGCGATTTGCAGCACCTTTCCAGTACGTTTCCACATCGTCTACCGTCCTCCGTTCGATAACCCTCTATATAAGAAGGTATGTCCAATAGGGGACAGGCATGACTTTTTTCAAAATTTTAGGATACTAGATCGACATCAAGTGGAGTCAAATCATGTCCATGCTCATTACCATTGCTGTGTTCATTACGGCATTAGTATTCATATTGCTGAATCCGAAGGGGATTAACGAAGCGTTTGCTGCGACTGTATACCAAATATGGCTTGCTGTTCACCTTTCCGATCTTGTTGCTCGCATTGCTTGGCTTATGGGTGCAAGGATGGTCATAGCTATTAGTCGAGTGCAAGCAGCTTTATCGATACGATTTCATTATGTACAGGGTCTAGGTCAAGCTTTAGAAGCGCTCCTTTAGCTTTGTAGGACAACAAATACGTTGTCTGCTTATCCGGCTTCCCGAGCGCTTTCAGCGCAGTCTCGGGGTCGTCTCCTATGTGAAGTCCGCTCAGGCCGGCTGAAATGCTTTTATCATAAACCTCAATATATTGAACTTTCTTGTTAACGTTGATGCCGATGGCGAAGCCTTTGTATTCAAGCACCTTGATTGCCTCGTTCTCGTCATCGAGCTGGTAGCTGTCTACGGGCTTGCCAAAGAGCTTACTGACGGCTGCATCACTGTTGCCGATCGTAATGCCGTTTAGCTTTGGCGCATCTGCGCTCCATACAGCGTCTTGGCTTGCCGTTTTAACTGTAGCTTTCGTATCGTCTTTCTTCCCCGCCGTTGAGGTCTTGGCGCTCGTATCGCTCGTCGTTTCGACAAAGTTGGAATGCGGTTCATCCGTATGAAAATCATTGTCAGACTGCTCAATATATGTCTTCTGTGGGCTGTTTGGCTCGTCCTCCTCACTTTGAATCGGAGTTACGCTGCCCGTATAGGAATCGGGTGGAGTTGTCGCTGCGCTCTGACAGCCTGCGAGCAATAGGACAAGCGCAGAGGTAGCTGCAAGCATCGCTGCTTTTGTTTTTTCTTTTTTCTTAGGAAACATGAGCTGCACTTCCTTTCGTAATAATAGTGTAATCGGCATCCGTATTCTAATTGTTTGAATAAATCGAGTTGTGCATGAATAAAAGCGGCTCTCCTGATTTAGACGTAAAATGGTGGGAAAAGTTGCTCTTTTTTACCGTAGATTTGAAATTATTCCTTAGATATACTCGGATTGTTTTTTGGTTTCGGGCTAACGCCTTTAAGAGGGTTGCGCTTTTTGCCTGACCTATGGTACGTTAACGAAAAGGATTTTGGTGGAGGTAATGTAAGATGGAAAGCTTAAAACAACGTATTTTAGCTGAATCATCCGTGTTGTCGAGCAACGTGCTGCGGATGGATGCTTTGATAAACCACCAGGTCGACCCTGCATTGACGATGGAAATGGGACAAGAATTCGCAAGACGCTTCGCAGAAGAGCAAATTACGAAAGTCCTTACGGTTGAGTCTTCGGGCATACCCGCTGCATTCGCGACGGCGTACACGCTTGGCGTACCGCTCGTATTCGCTCGTCGGAAGAAGACGTTGATCGCAGATCCGGACGCATATTTGGAAAGAGTACCTTCCTTTACAAAGGGAATGGTTACCGATATTATGGTGTCAAAACAGTTTCTAACCGCAGAGGATCGGGTATTATTCATTGATGACATTATTGCGAATGGCGATGCTGCCCGTGGTCTCATCAAAATAATTCAGCGTTCGGGCGCAACCTTAATCGGCCTTGGCGTAGTCGTCGAGAAATCATTCCAAGCCGGTGGGAGAACCTTGCGGGAACAGGGCGTTCGAGTGGAGCCGCTCGTTCGTATTTCATCGCTAGATAACGGTGAAATCACATTTGAGTAACATGTTCCAGTACAAATGCTCTTTTCCCATCCAGCATTATCGCGTATACTAATACAGAAGTGATCGAGGGGAGGCACAAGTTATGGGGGAAATGTCTGCAGAGTTTATGTATGCGAAGCTTAACGATGCGAAAGTCCACTTTGAGCGTGCACTAGATTGCAAACATACGGAATTTGATGATTTATATCCTTATATGATCGAGCATCCGCAGTTTTTCTGGTACAAACGCTATGTGGCGTGGTCGGAGCTGCTAACGATTGTGAAGCTGTGCGACGAATTGTCTATTGAATGGCGGGATCAATTCACCGACCGTCAGAGCGAATATATCGGTAAGCGTGTAATGTCTTCACGCGTGCTGGATGAGTGGTATGAAACTAATGATGCCAAAGAGCATGCCGGTTAACCGAACTTCAATAGGTTGAGTGAACATTTTTTATAGGTTGAATGGAACCTCAATGTGATGCGCGAGCATGCATTGAGGTTTTTCAATACAGATACAGCTGCAAACAAGAATGCGGGAGGGAAGTTCAGTGATTAGCGAAGAGCAATTGGATCAATTCCGCGTTAGCGGGGAGACCGTTAGAGTCGTAAGAGATGCGATGGAAGTTAATGATGTACTCGGGATCGTAGTGGCATGGGACGAGTCCTCCGTTGTCATTCGCCGGCCTAATCGCCGTGTGGTAAAGCTAAGCCGCATTTACAGCTACTCGCCAGCATCTGAGGAACGTGCAAAGCCTTTTGAAGATGTTACATAAATAGAGATTTACGTATGATTAGGGAAGACCATTCAACTTTTGGATGGTTTTTTTTATGAGGAAGTGCCATCGACATCATGGAAAAAACACCTAATTACATATCATTTAAACTAGTATTTGATTCGATAGTAATGACAATTTTTCCTTTGGCATTTCCTTCACCAAGATACCGAAGAGCTTCCGCAGTCTCGTTTAACGGGTAACATTTATCAATAACAGGTACTACATTGCCGGATTCAAAAAGCTTTTTCATAACATTTAGATCCTCTTTGTTCGGCTTATGTATTAGAAGGCCCATTTGCTTATTCGTAATCATTGAAATCAATGGTCCTAGCAACATGACTTGGAAAAGTCGAGACATTAATCCGCCGACCATGATATAAATGCCATTTGGAAGTAATGCACGCTTGACATCGAATATCGAACGATCAGCCACAACATCAAGAATCAGATCGTAACGCCGTCCGTTTTTGGTGAAATCTTCTTCCGTGTAATCAATGACGTGGTCTGCACCAATCGAGCGCAGCATATCCAATTTCCTCTTGCTGTCCACGCCGGTCACTTCAGCCCCGAATGTTTTGGCAAGCTGCACCGCAAAAGTACCTACACCACCGCCCGCACCATTTATCAAAACCTTTTGCCCTTTTTTAATCTGTCCTTTATGGCGAAGTCCCTGCAGGGCAAGGATTACCGCTTGAGGTACGGCTGCTGCTTCCTCGAATGTCATGCTGGCAGATTTCAAAGCTAATGCACTTTCGGGAACACAAACATACTCGGCAAAACCACCCCAACCACATCCGGATATGTCCCCGAATACCTCATCGCCTGGCTGAAACTCTGTTGCGTTTGTGCCAACCGCTGCTACCCGCCCTGCTATGTCACAACCGAGTATTTTGTGTTTTGGTTTTGAAAGTCCTTCAAGTCGAACCAGGAACGGCGTGCCTGTCAGGAGATCCAAGTCCCATGAATTTACGGATGCAGCATAAACTTTTACCAGTACTTCTTTGTCCTTCGGAGTCGGTTTTTCTGCCTCTTTGAGTTGAAGAACCTCAGGTGGCCCGTAATTTGTGTATACAATTGCTTTCATGAGTTTCCTCCAAGTTCGAACTTTCTTTTGCCTATTGTCATGACCTTTAGATTTTTTTCCATCCAACTACATGGTTCGACATACCTGTTATGGATTTTTATGTTATTATCAATTGGAAAATTTGATTATGGGGACTGGTGTTGAACTTTGGAAACAAATCAACGTTTAGAACAATTAGACTCAATCAGAGGGCTTGCTGCAACTTCAGTAATTTTGGCTCACATTTCAATTATCATTCCAAGCACCAACATTGTTGAGAAGTTAAATAACACTCCTCTGCATTTATTTTGGCTTGGTCATGAATCCGTCATTTTGTTTTTTATTTTAAGCGGTTTTGTTCTATCTCTTCCCTATCACAATAATAAACAATCAAAGTACAGACATTATTTAATAAGACGAATATGCAGGATCCTGATACCGAGTGCTATATCTATATTGCTAATCATGCTCCTAATGAGCATATTATCACCTAGCAATATTACAGGAGTAAGCGATTGGGCTAATACGATATGGTCAACTCCTTTTACAACTGAGATGATTGTCAATCATTTCATTCTTTTAAAAGAGTTTGACACTATGAATCTAAATCCTGTCATATGGTCGCTAATTCATGAGATGAGAATTTCTTTAATATTCCCTCTGATTATGTGGCTAATAGTTCGCAATAATAAAGGTGTTAATGCGATTATTTTATTTTCTATACCTGTCATATACTTTTTGAGTTATTATATCCTTCTCAATTTGTTTTCCTACGATATAACATCATTCCGTGCTGGTTATTCTTCTTATCTACTCACACCACACTATGTTGCGTTCTTTATGTTAGGAGCTTTGCTTGCAAAATATAAGAGAGATTTCAGTGAACGATATAACAGATTATCATTTGCCTTCAAAATTGCATTATTAGTTATTGGATTGACTCTTTATATGTACGTTTGGCTAGTGCTGCCTAATCATTCTTTGTTGCATATGTTTATAATAAATGATTGGGCTATTGCTTTAGGATGTTGTATCTTCATATTATTTAGTTTAAACTCTAAAACATTAAAGTCGATTTTACTGTTTAAGCCAATACATTTTGTAGGTAAAATATCCTATAGTGTTTATTTGTATCATTTAATTGTAATGTTGACACTCCTATATTCATTATCTGGAAAGATGCCAGTCATATCAATTTTAGTTCTTTCATTTATTGTTTCATTTGTTATAGCAACGATAATGTATTATTTGGTTGAGGTTCCATCTGTAAAATTGGGGAGACTTTTAAGCACGAAACTCAATCCTGACCATTCGATCATTCCAAAAACAATTGAATTCGAAAATTAGTCAGTAGGGGAGTGATGGAATTATTATTTTAACTTGGAAACCAAGGGAAAAGGGATTAACACTCGTTTTTGATTGGGTTGGAAATAAATTAGTAAGAAGGAAAGTATAGATTTTATTCAATAAATGAGAAGCTATAAAAGCATCATCATCCGATGGTGCTTTTCTTAAGCCTATGAGTGTGTATGTGAACTCTATCCTGTTTCGACAAACCATGGTAAGATTTAACTATTAATTCATTGAGTAGTAGATCGAATGGTCTAAGTTTCATTACTCTATTCATTGATATATAAAGTTGAGATGGAGGTTTCTTTTGTGATTGGTTACATCGTATTAGCTTTAATCATCGGCTTTTGTGTGGCAGCTATTATTGGGTTTAAAGTAAGAAATAAACCGGATAATAAGAGTTTTAGTCAGCCTTTTGAAGAAAATTATAACTTAAAGGAAATTGATATTACAGATATTGACAAGATGGAAGACGGCTCTGAGTTTGAGATGTATCTGTATAGGCTTCTGATTGAGCTGGGATACTCAGGCGTTTATAAGACAACGAATAGTAGAGATTTTGGAGCAGATGTGGTTTTTACTGATCGTGAGGGTATAAGAAATGTAGTACAGGCCAAGCGATACTCTGATTCTGTTGGCATTAGCGCTGTGCAGGAAGTATTCTCATGTATGCGTTATTACAAAGCTAAGAAGGCAATTGTGATTGCGACAGCCACTTTCACAGAACCATGTGAAACCCTGGCAGGAGTAAATCATGTAAAGCTGCTTGATAGAGCTGATTTGATAAAAATTATGGATGCATTCAAGGAAGATGATATAGCAGCGGCTAAAGGAATAATTGAAGCAGAGCCAAGAATGATATTGGAGTCTTGGAGTGAAGCTAATAGTAATGTCCTGCATGAAATCAGGAAGGACTACAAGGCTGAGAAGTACGTAAAGTCAGTGATGGGAAAGTAATGGATGTGCTAACGACTAACTTCGCTGTTGGTCGTTTTTATATGTTTTTTAAGCAACAAAAAAACCACTGATTATTATAATAATCAGTGGTTTGTATTTACAAAATGGAGTCAATCATTGACCATTAGATTAAACTTCGTCTAAAATAGTCTGTAAACCTAATTAGGATGCGGTCGAGAGGACTCGAACCTCCACGGCTGTTACACCACTAGAACCTGAATCTAGCGCGTCTGCCAATTCCGCCACGACCGCGTATTTTGTTTCAACAGAAAATATCTTAACATTAATTACGTGTAAATGTCAACAAAATTTTATATAAATGGAGGAATATGCTGTGAAGCAATTAGAGCAAAAAATTTTAGAGGAAGGAATTGTCCTAAACGGGAATGTACTGAAAGTGGACTCCTTTCTCAATCATCAGGTTGATCCGCAGCTTATGCTCAGCATTGGCCAAACCTTCGCTGCTTTATTTGAAGAAGAAGGCATTACAAAGGTACTTACGCTTGAATCCTCAGGCATTGCGCCGGCTGTCATGGCTGCATTAACGATGAATGTTCCGCTGCTCTTTGCACGCAAGCGCAAGTCGTTAACGCTCAAGGACGATCTTTATACCGAGAAGATTTATTCCTTCACGAAACAGGAGGAGAGCGAGGTTACCGTATCGCGCAAATTTATGTCTGCGGAAGATCGCGTCCTTATTATTGATGATTTTCTAGCCAACGGCGATGCAGCGCTTGGCTTGGCGCGCATCGTTGAGCAGGCGGGTGGTACGGTGGCGGGTATCGGCATCGTCATAGAGAAGGGGTTCCAGCCAGGACGCAAGAAGCTTATCAAGCTAGGCTATCGCGTACATTCCTTGGCGAGGGTGGCTTCGTTGGCAGATGGGAAGGTAACCTTTGCTGCTGAGCCTGTTGCGCAAACCGCGTCAAAAGTTTGACAATTGATGCACCGTGTAACTATAATGCTTACATGGCAACCGGCTGGACAGTCAATTTTGTCGCGAGAAGCTATCATCATTATTTTTTGACAGGCGGTGAATGCGTTGACTAGCAATCGATTTGCGGTAGCGGTTCATATTTTGACGTTATTGGAAACAAATAAGGCGGCACGACTGACTTCAGATTATATTGCTGGCAGCGTAAATACGAACCCTGTCGTCATTCGCAGAATTATTGGATTGTTAAATAAAGCTGGCCTCGTCGCTACAAGCGCTGGCGTGGCGGGAGCCGTCATAACTAGACCGGCAAGCGAAATTACGCTCTTGGATATATACAATGCTGTCCATAACAATGGTCAAGACGAGCTGTTTGCTATTCATGAGAAGCCGAATCCGGCATGTCCGGTTGGCCGAAATATTCAATCATCGCTTGAAGCGGCTTTTAATGAAGCGCAGCAGGCGATGGAAAATAAACTTGCCAACATTACGCTTGAAGCAGTCACGCTGGATGTCGTGAGCAAGTTTTAATCGAATCGACTGCAGGAAGAAGAGGCCTAGCTCTAGAGTGGGCCTCTTTCTTTTGCTCTTTTTTCGTTTATTGCGACATAAACCAAAAGCAAAATTTCCTAAGACTTCTATATTTTAAGCATATTTTCCAGCCTCTTCACAAACAATGATAGTAAAAGATGAGGGGTGTATGCAGCAATGAGCAAACAGGATGGATGGTCTGATAATATGAACGTGGAAAAGAGAAGCAGAAACAGGCGTTTACTCATAATGTCGGCTATTGCTGTGATGTGTATGTGCAGTTTAGTTATCGCTGAAAGCAATGCTGGATATGATCGAATATACGCTCAGTCTGCGTTAAAGCATAGGGCAGCTGCTTCTGAGGAGAAGGAGGTTCGGACTGTCGCGATCGTAATTGATGATTTTGGCAACGGGATGAACGGCACGTCGGAAATGTTGAAGCTTCCGGTGAAAATAACGGCAGCGATTATGCCCTTTATGCCGACAACTAAGCGGGATGCGGAGGCAGCGCATAGGCTTGGACACGATGTGATCGTCCATATGCCGATGGAGCCGAATAAGGGACTGAAAAAGTGGCTTGGTCCAGGTGCGCTTACGACGGATTTGAGCGATGCAGACGTTCGCAAGCGTGTGGAGGATGCGATTAACGATGTGCCGCATGCAATCGGCATGAATAACCATATGGGTTCTAAGGTGACGGCTGACGAGAGAATAATGCGAATCGTGCTAGGCGTATGCAAGGAGCGGGGTTTGTTTTTTCTCGATAGCCGAACGACCTACAAAACGGTTGTACCCAAAATAGCGGCGGAGCTCGGTGTCCCGATTGTTTCCAATGATGTTTTTCTCGATGATGTCTACACGGTTCAGCATATATCAAAGCAAATTAACGAGCTGCGCAAGCATCTGGAATTGCACGCGAGCTGCATCACCATCGGACATGTTGGACCTGCGGGACTCAAGACAGCAGCCGTTCTACAGCAGTACATTCCAGCGATGCAGCAAAGTGTGCAATTTGTGAAGCTGACCGAGCTGATTAGAGGCGGTTCAATGAACGATCCATTTGTATTGCCCAATTCCTGAGGCGATAGCGGCTGCAACCTCTTGCTGACGCTGTGGATTGGTAAGCATGGTTCGGTCTTTAACACTGCTGATAAAGCCCATTTCGACAATAACGGCAGGCTGCTGAACGCGATTGAGCAAATAAAACGGCTTTCCCTCCCGCGGGAGGAAGGCTGTATTTTGCTGTCGATTAAGCGCATCCTGAATGCAGAAAGCGAGCAAGGAGCTTTCTCCGCTGCTCTGATGCAGAACGAGAGGGCCATGCTGCGAGCTTTTTTTCGACCAATTCACATGGAGGCTAACGAGCAGCTCGCTCTCAATCTCCTGCGTAAGCTGATGGCGCTGCGACAAGTCCTTGCGATGCCTGGAGCGTGTAATATGCCAGCGATTGTCATCACTTAACGCGTAATCGCCAGTTCGATTTAGAACAGCGGGAATATTTTGGCTGCGTAAAATAAAATAAAGCTTGCGGGCGACCGCTAAATTGATGTCCTTCTCGAGAATATCAGCAGAGGATGCTCCGCCGTCGATGCCGCCATGCCCAACGTCAATGATCACGACCGTAGACGGCAATGCCCAATCCGGATCGGTACCGACCGGCAGAAGAGGCCAAGCTTGAGCGCTTGATGAGCTGGTAAGAGCTGCAAGCCACAGCATGATAATGCCGAGCGCTATTTTACGAAGCATAATAAATTTTCCTCCAGATCACTTTGACTTACCGTATAGCGTGGCTTTTTGGAGGTAAACTCATGCATGTTTACATTCGATTGCTGCAGGGCAAACTTTATAACATCATCTTATTCGGATAGGGAGAGAGGAGCTGGGCAAATGGCGAAGGGCGATGAGTACGTAAAATATGTGACTGAGCGGTTTGTGAACTATATGGAAACACCGAGGGAAGAAAGAAAGCAACAAAGAACGTCAGCCAAAGCGCGTAGAGAACCATGGCTGACGAGGTGGTTCGGATATGGGCCTATGAGCATTATGCTATGGTGGCGAGGCAGATCTGAGCGTCATCGGTAAAAATGGCCAAGCTCGATCAGCAGCGTTAAGGGGATATAACGGCGATCTGAGCCATTCTCATCTGCTTCAAGCGCCACGTAAATAGATCCTGTATTCCATTTGTTATAGCCGACTACCGACCACACATATAGCATTTGGCCATCGAACAGCTCAGCGGTATAGCGGAGTTGTTCTTTGTTGTTGAGATTGGTGAACAAAGAGGAATAAGAGCTGGTGCTTAATGGAAGAGGCTTCTTGGTCAGCCATGGCAGCTTCGCAAACGTGTTGAATGAGGAAATCGTTACTTGCTTCAAGAGGGTCGCGTGATCAGCTACTGCCATTTGCTTCGCATTCGTCAATTTCATTGTTGACGCTGCTTGCCAATCGCTTGGCTGCACGGGCAGCACCTCGCCGCTAGCGGCATCTGTGTAATAGGTTTCCTTATCCGCTGTTATTTTCCAGGCAGCCAGAAGCGGATGAATATAAAGGGCTTCGGTGTTGGAGGCGGGCTGCAACAGCTCCAGCTGCTTTATCGATCTAGAAAGTGTACGCTCATCGAATAAAGGGTTATGGCTTGTCCCATATTCGCCGAGTTGGAATCCGCCAGCCTCAACGGCATGAACAATGAGGTATCCAACCGTTTCGCTGTTTTGCTTCACAAGGACAAGCCAGCTGTGTGTACCCGGTCCAATCGGTGAAATATCGAGTGAAGATTTTTTCCATGCTTCAAAAGATGGCGCTTCGGCAAGCTCGTCCACCCAGCGCTGCGCTTGCTGCTCAAGCGGCTCATAAGCCGTCGCACGATTTGCTATGGCTGCCGCAGGCTGCGGCTGCAAACCGCCGGCATATAATACAATAGCGGTTAACACACAAGCCGCTGTTAGCTTAATCAACTTTTTTTGCATCCTTTTATCACCTCTATGCTATTGTAAGGGACATGCTTTAAGAAGGCTGTTGCAACCTGTCGCGAGATGGCGGCCTTGCGACCGCCTTTTTTTGACGTATCCATGGGGAAATCGTCTAATTACCGTCAATCGATGCCCTCGAGATGAAAGATGCCGCAGTTAATGGCGGACGCAGTCACACGGGGCTCGTATTGCCACTTAATTTCGGATTGCCGTTGTTCGAATTGCTCGCGAATCGCCGGCTTATTTTCTTCAAGCGAATTCTTTATAAGCGGCTCGTAATAACCGCTGATCCGCTCGAGCTCCTCCTCGAGCCTGGCTGAGGCACTCTCAGCCCAGCTGTAATCATAGCTGCGAAGCTTTCGCTCGAGCGCCTGCTCGACGATGCCAAGCGCCTTGTTGAAGGAGATGCCGTTTTTGGTGATATGGATATTGGCTGGCAGGCGCGGTGTAAGCTTGTGAGTGAGCAGTCGATCATAAAATAACTCCACGCACTGGCCGGTCGCAAGTGAAACCCCGTAGCTGTGAATCTCCTCGCGCTTGCGGTCGCATGCGAACTCCACTCGCATGTTGACGCCCAGCCAGGCGGTATACGGCGTAGAGCTGAAAGGATTGCTGCTGCGCTTATCCGGCTCCTGAAAGAGATACACGAAGCTGCCCTTCGCTTTGGCTGCATCAAACAGCATATCCAGCTTGCGCGCGCCAAAGTACAAATCTTCGCGCGGGACGCGGGCAGGCGCGGCCAAGCTGCCATGCACGAAGCCAAGTGAGCGTCCAAGCGCGGCATTTGCCGCCGCATCTTGAGACGTGATAGCTGGATCTTGCGGAATGGCTGCAGCTTCATTTTTTTTCATTTCCTCAGCAGCGTCATATTTGTTCTTATCCGTCACAAAGAGGAAAGTCATCGTCTCAGGCTCCGCGCCGACTCGGTCCACGAAGCTCCAATAATAGGGCCGATTCGTAAGCTCGCGGTCAGCGAGAGGAGAGAGCTTGACCGTAAAATGGATGGGCGATTTCTCTAAAATAGAGCACTCTGTCGCTTCTAGGTAACGATTTACGAATTTGTGCACTTGCTTCTCGTTCAAGGCTGCACCTCCACGGTTTGTCCAAGCGAATCCAAATTGACGAGCAGATCGGGACTTGCTGGCTGCGGATTTTCGCCTGTCATCACCTCGTCGCGAATCCGGCTAAGCGAGGAGCCTAAATGATTGATTTTGTTTTTTAATTCCTTTTCATTGCCAGCTTCAAGCAGCATTCGTGCAAGGCGCTGCTCAAGCGAGCCGTCCCCCTTCTCAAAGCGCTCCAAGATATGATCCAGCTCTCCAATGACAAGCTCGAACAGATTGATTTTTTCATGCAAAAGATTGACGATATGCTCCTCGATCGTGCCGATGGTGCATAGATTGTAAATTTTGACGTCTTCCTTCTGGCCAAGGCGATGGACGCGCCCAATGCGCTGTTCCACACGCATCGGATTCCACGGCAGATCGAAATTGATCATATGGTGGCAAAATTGCAGATTTATGCCTTCGCCGCCAGCCTCAGTAGCGATCAAAATTTGAGCGCGTCCGCGGAACAAATCCATCATCCAGTCCTTCTTGCCGCGGTTCATGCCGCCTCGATAGGGAACGGCAACCATATTTTGCGCGCGGAAAAACTGAAGTAAATATTCCTGAGTTGCCCGGTACTCGGTGAAAATGATGACCTTGTCATTCATTTCCTTGACAAGCTCCATCGCTTTTTCCGCTTTCGTATTCGCTTTGATATTGCGTATTTTCTCTACGAGCTCCCAAATTTTTGGACGCATTGGAGAATCCTCTGATGTCTTCTTAAACAGGTTGACCAGCGTCAAAAATACGGCATCGCGGCTGCTGCATACTTCGCGCTGGAGCGTGACGAGGGAGAGCATGCTCGATAAATCGCCGCCGCTCTCTTCATAGCGCTCTTTCACGAAGCCTGTAACCGCATCGTAGAGCGCCTTTTCTTCCTCTGACAGCGTAAGCGGTATATTTTTGACAAAACGTTTTGTAAAATGGATGCCGCCGTCTCCGCGCCGATTGCGAATCATAACGCCTGACAACGCTTCCTGCAGCTGATCCTCGTTTTTCGGAAGCCGCTTGTCGACAACAAAGTTCGCGGCGAAATCACTTTGCCCGCCTAGCTGTCCAGGCTTAAGCAGCGTAATGAGATTGAACAGCTCATCCATATCGTTTTGAATCGGCGTAGCCGTAAGGAGCAAGCAATATTTTTTACGCAACAGATTGGCGAACTGGTAGTTTGTCGTCTTCTTGTTTTTCAGCTTATGCGCCTCGTCGATAATAATTAAGTCGTAATCTGTCCCTAGGACAAGCTCGCGATGAGGATCACGCTTAGCGGTATCGATAGAAGCAACGACAACATCATACCCCCATGTATGCTCCTTCTTCTGGGCAACGGCGGATATGCCGAATTTCTGATTGAGCTCGCGCACCCATTGAAGCACAAGGGAGGCAGGAACGAGAATTAAGATGCGCTTCGCTAGTCCTCGCACAATATATTCTTTGAGAACGAGACCTGCTTCTATCGTTTTGCCAAGGCCAACCTCATCGGCAAGAATGGCACGGCCGCCCATTTCATGGACAACCTTGCGAGCGGTGCTGATTTGATGCGGCATTGGCTCGAAGGATGGCAGCGAACGCAAACATAGCAATTCCTCGAAGCTTTCAATTCGCTTCGCTTGTTCAGCCTCAATAGCGAGCTGATATAACGTCCAATCATCCCATGGTCCGTTTTTGGAGAGACGATTTTGCAGCTCCTCAAACCAGGTGCGGTCACACTGCAAATCGACTAAAGGATGAAGCTTGCGCGTAACGATTGAAGTGCCGGCTTCGGCTGAGGCAGCCTGCGGCGTTGTCGGGATAGTCATCTTAAGCAGCTCCTTCGGCATTAAAAAGGATAAGTTGTAATCAGTATTGCCTTTTCATCCAATAATAATAAGAAGGCGATTAAAAAAGAGAATGGACAAGCATAAGTGTGAGAGAGGCCATGTAAGCGGGGCAGGCTGCTATATTTAGCCATTAACGAGCATGTGGATCAATATGTAGTGTTGTATAATGGCTTTAACACACAATATATTGTGCTAAATGCATATAATATCGTAAATATGCTTGCAGCGCGGAAGCTCGAAGGAGGAAGTAGCAGCGATGGAGATGTCTAATGGCAAGCGACTTGAGGGATTAAGCGAGAAAATATTTTTGGATCGGTACGCTTGGAAAAATGCAGATACGAGCAAAACGTTGGTCGGGGATATTGTACTCGTCCTGACGAAGGATGATCCGAAATTTCCGGCGAAGGAAGTCGGGGAAGTAATCGCTCGTGAAGGAAACAGCGTTACGGTTAAGCTTAGAAGCGGGGAGCTTATTGCGTCTAGCATTGAGAAGCTGACGCTTACGGTTGAGAAGACTCCAGAGGAAATGTGGGATCGCCTCGCGGGAGCGATGGCCTCCGTTGAGGCTGATCGTGAGAAGCAGATGGAATGGAAGCAGAAATTCAAATATATTTTGGAAGATTGGAAGCTGGTGCCCGGTGGACGGATCGCCGCAGGGGCAGGTGCGAGCGAGGAGCTGACGTTGTTCAATTGTTACGTTATCCCCTCGCCCAAGGATAGCAGAGGCGGCATCATAACGACGCTCAGCGAGATGACCGAGATTATGGCGCGCGGCGGCGGAGTGGGAATGAATCTGTCTTCATTGCGACCTCGCCGAGCGATAGTCGCGGGGGTAAACGGATCATCCAGCGGTGCCGTCTCATGGGGAGGACTGTTCAGCTACACGACTGGATTAATTGAGCAGGGAGGAAGCCGTCGCGGCGCCTTAATGCTTATGTTAAATGATTGGCATCCGGATGTGCTGGAGTTTATTACGGTTAAGCAAACGATGGGCCAAGTGACGAATGCGAATTTGTCGGTTTGCGTTAGCAATGCGTTCATGCAAGCTGTTAAAGAAGATTCGGACTGGGAGCTTATGTTCCCGGATACAAAGGAAGCAGGCTACGATGAGCTGTGGACGGGAGATATTGAAGAGTGGCGGCGGCTAGGCAAAAGAATCATCCCATACAAAACCGTGCGAGCTCGCGAGATTTGGCATGCGATCATCGAATCGGCATGGAAATCCGCAGAGCCCGGCGTCGTTTTTATGGAGTACTACAACCAAATGTCGAACAGCTGGTATTTTAATCCGATTATTAGTACTAATCCGTGTTTTCATCCGGATACCCGTATAGCTACGGAGTTCGGCTTGATACGAATTGAGGATTTGTTGAAACAGGTTGGCAATCAATCAATTTTAGTTGCTACGGACAATCGATTGGTAGAGCAAGCCCGCGTAGTCGGCGGCAGAAGCTATGAAACAGTTGGCACTTATATGCGATCAGCAACTGTTTTTCCAACAGGTTACAGACAAACGATGAAAATTACGCTAGGCAACGGGATGGAACTTAAAGTTACACCCGAGCATCGGGTATTTACAGTAGATGGCTGGAAGGAAGCACAGCAGTTAACCCAGAATGATACCGTGTATATTCAATCTGGAAAAGGTGAATTTGCTCAGCATGACGAGCTCGGAGAACAATGGGGCATGTTTTTGGGCTGGTTGACAGGGGATGGGTGGCTCTCCAAACGCGGCGATATCGGAATGGTATTTGGCAATGAGGATGAAGATGTCATTCCTCTTATGATCGAAGCCGGAAAGAACTTCAGCGGTGCCGAGGCCAAGTTGTTTAGAAGAGAAAACGGTACGAGTCAACTGTTTTGGTGGCGTAAAGCTTTTCGAGAGCAGCTCGTAAAATTAGGTGTAAAAGCTGTACCAGCAGGCGAAAAAGAGGTTCCTGAAACGATTTTCACTGCCTCAAAGAAGACAGTGGTTGCTTACCTGCAAGCTTTATTTAGTGCGGATGGAACGGTTTATGACAAAGATGACATGCATCGTACCGTTCGTCTAACGTCGTCTTCAAAAAAATTGCTGCAGGATGTCCAGCTCCTATTATTGAATTTCGGCATACATGGTCATATTTATAGCCGCAGTAAGACACAACAAAGACTATTTTCGTACACAAAGAAAAACGGGGAGCAGCGAACATATGAAGGCAAACCGTTTTATGAGCTGATTTTGAGCGGTAATAATATCGTTGCATTTAAAGAGGAAATCGGATTTAAATGGATTGCAAGGAAGCAAGCTGCTCTTGAAAGCATTGCTCGTGAATCACGTAAAAATGAGAAGTTTGTAGCGAAGGTGGTTTCCGTTACAGCTGCGGAATTGGTCCAAGTATATGATATTACGGAACCTGTTACGAACTCTTTAATTGCAAATGGGATGGTTGTCCATAATTGCGGAGAACAAGGATTGCCTGGCTGGGGCGTTTGCAACTTATCGGCTGTGAACTTATCTAAGTTCTATGATGAGGAAAAGCATGATGTCGCGTGGGATGAACTAGCCAAAGTGACGCGCTGGTCAGTAAGGTTTCTCGATAATGTAATCGATAAGACGCCGTATCATTTTGAGGAAAATGAGCGCAACCAGAAGCTTGAGCGCCGCATCGGTCTCGGCACAATGGGTCTTGCAGAGCTGATGATTAAGCTTGGCGTTCGATATGGCAGCTCGGAATCTTTAGTTTTTTTAGATAAGTTGTATGCGTTTATGGCTCGTGAATCCTATTTGGCATCAACCGAAATTGCTGCAGAGAAGGGCTCCTTTCAAGCGTTCGATGCAGAAAAATATGTGCAAAGCGGATTTATGAAGCATATGATCGCCGAGTTTCCGGAGATTGGGGAAGCAGTTGCTAAGAGGGGCATGCGTAATGTGACTGTCATTACTCAGGCGCCTACAGGAAGTACGGGGACAATGGTCGGAACCTCCACGGGGATAGAGCCTTATTTTGCATTTGAATACTTCCGTCAGAGCCGACTGGGATTTGACAAGCAAGATGTTCCCATTGCTGCAGATTGGAAGGAAAAGCATCCGGGTGAGGCGCTGCCCGATTACTTTGTGACGTCAATGAGCTTATCGGCGGAGGATCATATTCGCGTACAGGCTGCGATTCAGCGCTGGGTAGACAGCTCGATCTCGAAAACGGCCAATTGTCCAGCGGACTTCACGGTTGAAGAGACAGGCCGGCTTTATGAGCTTGCGTTCGAGCTCGGCTGCAAGGGCGTAACGATTTATCGGGATGGAAGCCGTGATGTACAGGTGCTTTCTACCAAGAAGGAAGATTTCAGTGAGACAAAAACGGAAATAGACGAAGAGCAGTCAATTTCCGCTGCTTCGCCAGATGAGGGCAGTGACGAATATTTTGATGCAGATTTGGTCGAGGCTGCTGTGCCAGCTATTCCAACGGAGCTGGTCGTCGATAAGCAATACAAACGCCGGCCGCAGGTGCTTAGAGGTGCAACCTATAAGGTAAACACGCCATTTGGCATGGCATATATTACGATTAACGACTTGAACGGAACGCCAGCCGAAATATTTTTGAACGTAGGTAAGGCGGGCTCGGATGTTTTTGCGATGGCTGAAGCATTGGGACGTGTCTGTTCGCTATTTCTGCGTTATGGCGATCATGGAAATAAGGTGAAGCTGCTTATTAAGCACCTGAAGGGGATCGGCGGCTCAGGAGCGATTGGATTTGGGGTGAATCGAGTGGAGTCGATCGCCGACGCTGTAGCCAAATCGCTCGAGCTGCATCTGGCGAGCGGAGAGGAGCAGGCTGTGTCGGTTGAAGCACAGGTTGAATCAAATATCCTTTCTTATGAAGAAGCAGCTATGGTTGATTTACCGGAAAACGCTCATCATCATGATGAAATCACCTCGCGAGATTTATGCCCATCCTGCGGCTCCGCTTCATTAATTAGTATTGAAGGCTGCAAGCAGTGCAGCATTTGCGGGTTTAGCAAATGTAATTGATTGGTGGATTGAGGGGCGTGTATCACCTGTCGTGTGATTTTGCATAAAAGGTGAGAAATTTTGCGCAGTAAGTGAGAATATTTCGTCAGAAATATTGAGAAAAATGGATTCATAAAACACGTTGTATATTTATGTATTGATGTTTGTAGATGTATAACATCCAAAGTGTAAAACCAGCCTGTAGCGGCAGCATTTAAGCAGCTACAGGCTGGTTTCATGACCATAGAAAAATACTATTTATACGATGAAACAAGGAGGCAAAACTAAGTCGGGATAGTCAATAGTATGGTATATTATAGTAACCAAAGTTTAAATAAAGGTAACACGAATGAAAGAAGAACAATTTTTGAAAACCATGATAGAAACAATAAAGTATGACAAAAAGTATAAAGATAAAAACGAATTACTTAGCATTTTAAGGTATTCTATGCTTACCTACGAAAGAACTGGTACTTATGGTCGTAAACATGACCATTTTCGAGAATATGTCTGTTTAAGAGTACCAATCCCAATGTTGGAAAATGCGAGATTTCTAGAAGATGAGTTCGAAAGAGTTGCATCTGAAGTATATATGAAGCCGACGGATGCAATGATCGACTACGAATATGCGGGAATCCAAATAAAGCCAAAACCTGTGGATCTTGAAGAAGAGTCTAGACAAGTATGTTGAGCCTAAAATTCCGGAGTAGATATATTCATACCTGTCCTAGAAAGGAGGTTGCCGAATGAGCTTTCTATTAAATTCCGTAAAAGAGGCGACGTATCTTTCTGTTACTAAAGCAGAAAGATACCGTCCCATCTGCTACGTTTTCTATCAGAAATACCGTCAGGAATACAACTCTTATATGTTCCTGGATGATGTGTATCGAGAGTTAATAACGTCAGAGCAGTTTGGCCCTCACTTTAAGGATTATTCCGAGAAAGAATTGGAAGAAGACCTCAAGGCGCTCGTGAAATGGAATAACCTGATCGTCCATCAAGACGAATCCCATGCACAGCGCATTGAGGATTTTTATAAACGTAAGAATTATTATGAGGTCACGCAATATACGATTTCACTCGAACGTACGCTGGAGGAGATGCAGCATAATCTGCAGGCGATTCGCGGTGGATCGTTCGAGCGCGTATTAACGGACCATATTTTAGAGGACCTGACCAAACTTCGCAAGTGGAGGCCTTCGAACAACGGGACGTTGGGCGATATCCGCAACATCTGGCGCGACCTCATGTCCCGGTTTGAAGCCCTTCGCAATGGCACCGCTGATTTTTTGTCGCATGTGAACAGCGAACCATATGAACGCCTAGTCCGCACGGAGTCTTTTATGCCATACAAAGAAAAATTTGTACGTTTGTTAAGCGACTTCGTGGTCGGCATTATGGAGAAGAAAGATTTGATCGAGGAGCGCCTCGGGTTTATAGATGAAAGTGAGATCGAGCACATTATTTCCGTGATTGTTTCTTACGAGGCGGAGCAGCAATTTGATGAAACGTTTGAGGCGGAGCTTGCCTCTGAGCGAAGAAGGGCAGAATGGCTCGGTTTTAGAGGGTGGTTTGTGGAAATCAACGGCCGAAAAGCTAGTTCACGTTTTCTCATCGAACAAACTCGCGGTACCATCCAAAAAATTGTGCGAATTGCAGATCAAATCAGCGATAAATTCAACTACTTTAAAAGCCGCAAAAATGACTATTTGGAATTGGCCCGCATTTTTGCGAACACTTCGGACTTACGGGACTGCCATGTTATTGCTGGCGCGATGTTTGGCGTTTCCACCACAAAGCACTTTTTAGTCCCTCGTAAATCTGAGGATGACACGACAAAGCATGTGTGGGAATGCGATCCTTTCGAACTGCCCCTTAACAAAAAGACGCCTGGGAACCGCAGCGGACGCACCAAAGTGCCTGTATATGAAGACCCCTTAGCGCAGATGCTTCTGGTTCAGGAGCATCTGGAGAAAACGCGGATGATGCAGGAGCAATTCAACAGCCTAATCAAGGAAGGTAAAATTACGCTGGATGAAATCGGTGTCGTGTATCCCGAAGTGCGGGACCTTCTACTTGAATTGTTGGGACAAGCTATGATTACAAAAAGCTTAAAAAGCCGAACGGAAGATGGGCGCCGATTTTATCTTAAGTTACGTTCCAGCAAGCGTATTCGCCTGCGTTCCACCGATGGTACGTTGACAATGAATGATTACGAATTCGTGTTTATGGAGGACCAGCATGGATAAAGATCGGTTGGTGCTTCAGGAATGCATTGAAGCCCTGTTTCATTACCACTGGATTCATCGGAACACGCAGGCAGACCTATATTTTCAGATTCTCGCTCGAAAAGCGGATATTGCCGACATCGTGCGCGAATACTTCGGATATCGTTTACTTCTGCGTAATGAGTTTATCAAACTAGAGAAAATTCCCGTCTCGTCAAAGGCGTTTATGGGCGTTGGCGACTTTACAACATCACTTCATTATATGTTTTTCTGCTGTTTCCTTGCTTTCTTGGAGGATAACGGGGAAGACCAGCAATTTACGCTGCGAAATGCTTGTGATGCCATCCGTATGTATTATCCAGAAGAAGCCGTTCCTTTCGCTTGGGAAGAGCGTTCGCACCGCAGGGCCTTTGCAGACGTTCTGCAACATTGTGTGAAACTAAGGCTCATCTATGTCGTGGACCGTGAAATAGACGGGTTCCGAGAAGATGAACGGCATGATGTTTTGTTTCAGACTACGCCTTATTTCCGTCATTTCGCACTGCTTTACTTCTTTGATCTCAGCAAAATTCAAAATCGTAGGCAGTTGGAAGAACACATTGGCAAAGAAATCGTCCATGCCACAACTCCGAGACAGCGGCTTCTACGCAGATTATTTTTAGAATCGGCCGTATATGATGATGAATTGACTACAGAGGAAGCCAAGCTTTTGGAAGATAGGGAAGAGCTAGAGAAACTGAACGCGATGATATCAGGACTGTTTGAATATTGGTACCTTGAACGATACCATCGTACGACGATGCTCACCCATGCAGAAAATCGTTACGGGGACTATTATCCAAAAGATGATCAGATCTCAAATGCAGCCGTGCAGTATGCAACCCTCATTTGGGATAAGGTAAACGGTCAAGTAGTAGCTCTCGATCATAATGGTCATGTCCTGTGTTCGAAATATGAGGCAATCGTATGGTTTCAAGAGATCAAAGATCTACACGGCCACGGGTGGACCAAATCATTTACAGAACGACCTCTTACCGTCATTTGGGGAGAGGTTATGGAGTATATGTCTGACTTTCACATGGCGGATGCGCTTTCGGACGGGCAGGTTGTATTCTATTCCGCTGCGGGCCGCGTTACAGGGGAATACGTATCTTAATCTATGTAAACGGAGGGAATAGGCGATGAGTTCGTTCCATTTGAATCGCTTTGGTCTCATTAATTTCTGGTATCACGGTGACACAGTTTTTGAGTTTAGCAATGGACGCCTTTTTGTCCGCGGTGCTAACGGTTCTGGTAAATCAGTATCCACTACTATGGCAGTGCCGTTTTTGCTCGATGGCGATAAGCGCCCGTCGCGTCTTGATCCATTCGGCTCGCAGGACCGACGGATGATTGATCTATTGCTCGGCAATAAATATGTATCCAAGCGAGAAGAAGGTACGGGATATCTCTACATGGAGTATCGCAAAGGAAAAAACTTTATGACCGTTGGCATCGGCTTGAATGGAAAACGGCGGGAGAGCGACAACACTATGCGCACGTGGTATTTCATTCTCCGCAACAAGCGCATTGGGCACGACATTCAGTTATTTGATGAAAAAATTATAAGCGGGGAACCCAAAAAGTTTCCTCTTACTATGGGGGATTTGGCAGACCGCATTGGAAAGGACGGAGAAGTCACCGACAGTCAGCAGCGTTATGTGGAACTCGTGAATCAAGAAATCTATGGGTTTAGAACTACGCAGGAATTTAAGGAATTGATTGGCGTGCTGCTCCAGCTCCGTAGCCCGAAGCTTTCCAATGCCGTGAAAGCGAGCGAAGTGTCCAACGTCCTCTCTGATGCCCTTCCAGAATTGTCGCAACATGAATTGGCCCCGCTTTCTTCGTCGCTGGAGAGCATGGATAGCCTGCAAGAAAAGAAGAATCGTCTTGGAAACGAACTGGGCTTCCTTACGAAGTTGGTAGAAGCGTACGACGCCTACAATCAACTCTCTCTATATGAGAAGGCGAAACATCTGTTGTTCAGCGAGAAACGATTTAATGAATCCATGAAGCGCATCAAGGATTGTAAAGCTGCCGAAGTCGAAGTCTCCGCGGCCAAAACAGAACTGGAGCGGAAGCAGGCAGAACAAATTAACATAAAGGAAACCATGCAGAAGAAAATAGCATCGCTGCAAGGGCACCCTATTTTCACACTTGAGCAAGAATTGGGTCAGGTAAGACAAGCCCTACGAGATTCAGGGGAGAAACTGCAGGGAAAGACTGAGGCCATAGAGAAGAATGAAAACCAGCAACGGCAAGTGGAGAAACGGATTAAGCAGATTGAGGGAAATAAATACAAAGCAGTCCAGAGCCGTGAGGATGCGCTTTCGGAACTAGATTCGCTGGCGGACGAGACCTACTTCTCACCCCACGGTACCTTACGTAACCACTTTAAATCTTGCCTCGAAAGTTTTTCAGACGCAGCTTTTAAAAATTGGCAAGAAACTCTCCAGGAGTACCGAAGCAAGGTACAAAAGATTGCCGATCAGCTCCTTTCGCTGAAATCTCGCCTCGAACATGAGGATCAAATGCAGCGAAATGTGGCGACCGAAGAAGAGCGTGCCAATCAGATAGAAGTTGAGATTGGCATCTTAGTGAAAGAGATTTCCGTATGCTCAGCATCTGTTGAACATACCGTTGCCGAATGGGCGGAAAGCGCTCAACAATTTCAAATTCAGCCCGCAGAACTTCTCGAAGTGAAGGAAATCTTGCAAGGGATTGGAGATCTTCTGGATGACGTCTCTCCAGCAGCGATTACTGACTGGCTGAGTTTCTTATACGACAAACGCTTTCGTGCACTTCAGGAGCAGCATGCAAATCTTGCGGCTTCCATCCGTCTTCTCCTAGAGCACATCGAGGAGGCCGAAAGAAAGACTGAAGCCTTATGCGCACAAAAGGAGATGGAGCCCGCTCTTACCGCTTCGGAATCGGCAGAAATGGAACGCTTGCGCACACAAAACGTACGTGTTGCTTATTTTTATGAGACGGTTGAATTTCTGGAACACATACAGCCAACTGTAAAAGACGCAATTGAAGACGCTATTACCCGGGCGGGACTTCTTACGGCTCTTGTGGTGCACGAGAGTGATTGCTCCATGGTTGCTGCCTCGATGGCCGTGGTGCAAGTAGGGTCGTACAAAAGAGAAAACTTACTGACTTATGTACGTCCGACGCCAATCAATGGTCTCACAGAGGAGGATATTAACGCTGTATTGCAAACCATTTCTATTGTTCCCCATGAGGAAGGGTATGTGTTGGAAAACGGGGAATTCCGCAGTGGTATGGTTGGGGGGCTGGCACCTCGGTATGAAGATAAATACATTGGTAAATCGGCGCGGGAACAAATCCGTCTGCGCAAGCTGAAAGAGCTGAAAAGTAGGCTTGATGAACTCGCGCACCAGAAAGACAATCTGGAATCTGAACAATTTTTTATAGAAAAGCAACAGCATCTCCTTGTCATGGAATGGGAAGGGTTCCCGTCCCTTCAAGGGCTTAAAGAGTCGCTTGGACGTCATGAAACTAAACGTCATGAACACGCCATTCAACTTTCTGTGGTAGAACGGCTCCAAGATGCTTTGCGTGTCTACCGTAACGAAACACAAGTTTTGCGTAATGCCCTCTATTATGAGACGCAGCAGTTGGAATTGCCGCTTAAGCTCGCCAGCTATCAACAGGCTCTTAGCGACCTTACACTTTACAAAGATACACTCTTTGCTCTCCACATGGCACACAACGTATGGCTTACCGCGAATCAGTCGCTGTCAGATCTTGTGTCGGAGAAAGAACGTTTAACAGGCGATTATGACTACCTTGCAGATGAGAAAACGGACCTCGAGCGGGATATCGCGAAGAACAAATCTTATGAAGCGATGTTTCTCGAGCGTATACAGGACCTTGGCGATACGGACGTAAAACAGGAGATCGAGGCAGCGAGAAATGCGGCGCAGTTGGCAGATGGGCTGTTAGACTTTTATCGCAAACAAATAAACGAAGCAGAGATTAAAATTCGCGGTCTCATTGAAAATCAAACGAAGGAGCAACCAGTGATGGAAGAGCGGCTGCGATTGCTCAATGGGTGGATGAAATTGTATCAAGAGGAGCTATCTCTCGGTTTTGTATGTCCTCCACAGAGCGCTTCTGAGACCGTAATGGCACTGGAAGAATCGTGCAAGGCACTCTCGTTCGATGTAGTGCTTTCAGCGTTAAAAGAAGCAGAAGGCTACGCCCAGCACGAACTTGTGGATTACAATCTTAAGCCGTCGCGGCGTACGATTTCGCTTGAGATTCAGACCGAAGACATGGAAAATCCGTCCTGGCAGATCCTCGTTCAGAACTGCTCGCGGCAATTCCTGGTCTTTTCACCCCAGCATGTGGAGAACACGCCACTTGAAGTACACCGTGATGTGAATGCTCAACTAAAGCACATTTCAGAGCATATTCGGGAAGAGGAGCAGAAGTTGTTTGAAAAGGTGCTCATTGATGTTGTCGGTACTACGATCCATGAGAAAGTGCGGGCCGCGAAGCGCTGGGAACAAGACGCGAACGTGATGCTGCGGCGTGTAACAGGCACTATTCAGATGCGGCTTGAATGGATCCCTCTCACGAGCAAAGAAGAGGCCCAGATTTCGACGACGGAGCTATTGTCGTACCTATCCAAGGAGTCCATTTATTTGACGCCATCTCAAAAGGAAAAAGTGCGCCTGCACTTCTTGTCCAAAATCAATGAAGCTCGAAAAAAGTGCAAGGACGACGCGAGTTTCTCCATGTTTGAAGAGATGAAAAAGGCGCTGGATTACCGCAAATGGTTTCGCTTTGACATGTTCATCACGCGCAAGGGAATCCCAGAGGAGCGCTTCACGAACAAAGTGTTCGGGGAGCTCAGCGGCGGGGAAAAGGCGATGAGTATCTACTCGCCGCTCTTTGCGGCGATAGCTGCCAAATATTCCTATGCCGCGCCTGATGCACCGCGTGTCATTTCTTTGGATGAGGCGTTTGCGGGCATGGATAACGAAAACATTGCGCAGATGTTTCAACTTGTGCATGACTTTGAGTTCGATTATATTATGAACTCCCAGGTGCTGTGGGGGTGCTACGAAACGGTAGATGAACTCTCCATTGCCCAAATTCTCCGACCTGTGGATTCCCCAGTACTCGCTGTTGCACGTTACTATTGGGACGGCAAAGATAAACATTTTCTATCGCTAGAGCAACGTATCGAGGAGAGTTCCAGCAATGCAGGATAACAGGCAGCTTGTCGAGATTTTTCGGCGGAGCGGCAGTTTTGGCCGCCTTTTCGACTTGTATCGAAAGAAGTTTGAAAGCTACGGGGCATTCGGCACGGTGCCAATACGGCCCACCGAAGAAGAGGAAAAAGCTTTGCGTGGCTTTCTTGGCATTCGCTACAAGGGTCCACGTTTCCCAGCCACCGATTTTGAAAAAGCGGCCGTAGAAGCAGGATACTCAGTTTCACTGCTTGAATTGTTGGAGTTATATTACGGCCATCAACTTTTTACCAAACGCCAACAAAAAGAGTCAAAACTATCGGCTTGGACTAATCTATTTATTCAAGTTAAACTGGATTTTATTACTCAATTTAATATCTCTAATGCTGATCTAGAAATATTTATTCAAAAGACATTTAACTGGCTTCAAAGATTAAAGGAAGGAGATGCCAAAGGCTATAGGGTTTTGAGAACTGTTTTTGACAGAGACATAAATGTCTATTCAGAATTGCTAACATGTCTGAGCGCTTTATGGCATTTGCTCATGAGAAAAGACGAAATGTTTAAAAAATGTGGGATCTCAACTGGAAAAATTAGATTACCTATGTTCGCTGCTTATGTTACTGAGGATTCACATGCCTTTGATAAAACAAATGCAATAGGAAGATTATTATGTTGCGCTCTCAATGATATAAAAAACCAAAGTCTAAAACAAATCGGAAATGTTGATAGCCATATGACAGTCATACCAGAGTATTTGTTCGAACGTCAAATTTATAGGAATTTCGATGTTCTGGATGATGATCTTAGTTCGATTTCACATGTTTTTGTACCACATCTCGTCAAAGGCACTTCTCCTCGTACGTTAAATTTACGTGAAATTGAAGAGATGAAGCAATTGCCAAAGTACTCGTCAATATATATTATCGAAAATCCGTCTGTAATTTCTTACTTAGTTGATGAAACCATTCATTTTCTTAATCTAAATGAATTCTCATTAGAACAACTTCCACCGGATTTTCCAGTTCTTCTTTGTACGATCGGACAGGCAAGAACCGCTTCTAAGGTGTTTATAGAAAAATGTCTTGAAGCAAACCCAAGCTGCATCATTTACTATTCAGGGGATTTAGATGTTCCAGGCATTCAGATGTTAAACTATATGAAGGAGCAATTCTCAGCAGAATTTTACGCTTGGCGTATGGATGCTTCTATATATCGCAATCATGTTGCGACCAAAAGCAAACCTTTATCTGATACAGACTTAAAAATCCTTCAAGAATTAGAGGGTGGTTTAGCAAAAGAGATGATACAAATTAAAGCAAAAGTTTATCAGGAGTTATTTGGTAAGGAACTGAGGAGTGATTGGATTAAGGAAGTGTCTTCTGAGATTTCTAAAAATCAAGTTGATAATGAACCAAATGAACGATGAAAATATTCATGGCTAGGCAGGGACTTTAATTCTGCCTAACAGGCAAGTGTTTAGTTACTAAAGGATTTTTCATAAATATTGCAAAAAAGGTCTGTTGGCAAATATGCAACAATCTTGCATATTATTCATTCCTTTTTGGAAATAATTTCTCGTGATATTACTGAATATTAATGCAGGCGGACTTTTCTAAAAGCCTGATAAATAAAGAGTTCTCACAGACCTCCGCTGCGCTGTGTAAACTTTTTAATCATTAAAAGATTTTCAATAATCTTTGCAATCACTTTATCTAAATTCTCTCGATGGGGTAATTTTCGAATAGAACCGTAGTTGCCCTCCTCAGGCAATATCATAGAAACGGCCTTGCTCTGCGAAGCAATGGGACAGCCCGGTTAGTTTCCAGGCTGTCTTTTATTATTTCTATTGACATAAACTAATGAATTAGTGTACTATTTCACTAATACAGTAATGCGCTTTTCAAATTCATACTTAGGGGAGTTTTACGATGCTGTTTCCATTCTTAAAAAAGAACAATGAATGCGTTGCTCTTGGATATGTTTGCTTCACATCCGACTGAAAGGGGCTGCCAGAATGAATGAGGTTTCGTTGTTTCGTCTTTATTTGCTGAGGGCGCTGTACCTTCTTATCGTCGTGGGACTCGGAATAGAGGTATGGCCAGGAGTCATCCATAGTGAGGAACCGTGGGAGCTGATGGAAGGAGTAGTAACATGCATGTTGGCCGCCTTTTCGGCGCTGTCAGTTCTAGGGCTACGGTATCCGCTGCAGATGCTGCCATTGCTTCTGTGGGAATTGGTGTGGAAGTCGATCTGGTTGATCATCGTTGCGCTCCCGCTGTGGTCCACCGGTCAAATGGACGAGTCAACCTTGGCGAATGCCTTTGCCTGTTTGCTAGTCGTCATTGTTCCTTTCATCATTCCTTGGCGGTTTGTATTTGCAAACTACGTGAAGAAGCGCGGAGATCGGTGGCGCTGAGTGGAGCTGGCAGTGCAGCCCGCAGCTCACTAAGCTAATCCAATATAGGTACAGTTTAATTTTAATAAAACTTGCTAGAACTTAGTTAGATTAACTTCGTATATAATGAATTTACATTAGAGATGGCTTTCCATTGTTCAAAAAACATAATTCCGGGAAGGGGATCGTCATGAAAATCGGATTACTAATTGTGGACATGCAAAACATATTCATGAATGAGTTCATAGACAAGCATCAATTGGAATCAGCTTGCGAGTACATAAATCATGTTTCAGGTTTGTTGAGGGCGGCAGAGCAAACCGTCATTCACATACAGGACATGGAAGGGGCAAGTGATGACATTGATCCGGTAGCTAGAAAAATAATTGCTCAAGTGTCCATTGGACCAAAAGATATTGTGCTTGAGAAAGTGTTTTCTAATGCATTTTGGAAAACGGATTTGGAACAGATCCTTCGAGACCAAGGCGTTGAGCTGGTTGTGGTTTCCGGCTTTGCAGCTGAATATTGCGTCACTTTTACGTTAAATGGCGCGATGGAAAGAGGGTTCCTTGCCGTGATTTTACAGAAGGGAATCCTAAGTACGAAGCAGGATGCAATTAGCTCCATTTACCGTGATCGGCAGGTCGTATCCTACTCAGTGATCGAATTTATGACGAATATTCTCAAATAAGCGCTCCAAAGGTGTTTGACCCAGCCTAACGCGTGGGAAGCTGTTGTTGACGGCTTTGAGCTGTCGTCATTATAATTGATCTATGTCTACGCCAATTCTATCCACTAAACTATATATTCCACCGCCTCGGCCAAATGCAGTTCTCCGCCCTCGACTTTTCGAGCGGTTGAACGAAGGACTGAGCCGCAGACTTACCCTTATATCTGCCTCCGCCGGCTATGGTAAAACTACGCTGGTCAGCGAATGGCTCGTCGGTTGTGAACGACCGTTTGCCTGGCTGTCGCTCGACGAAGGGGATAATGACCCAACACGCTTTCTGACTTACCTTATCGCTGCTTTGCAAAAGATTACGGCGAGTATAGGACAAAGCGTGTTTGGCATGCTCCAAACCCCTCACGGACCTCCAATTGAATCCATTCTGACTGCTCTGCTCAATGAACTCACAGCTATTCCTGATCATTTCGTCCTCGTCCTTGATGATTATCATGTCATTGATACCAAGCCGGTTGAGAAAGCATTTGCCTTTATTCTCGAGCATATGCCGCCACAGATGCACGTGGTTATCGCTACCCGTGAGGATCCACATCTTCCTATGGCTCGCTTGCGCGTCCGGGACCAACTGACCGAGCTGCGAGTCGCCGACTTGCGTTTTAATTATGCTGAAGCAGCCGGATTTCTTAACCAGGTGATGGGTCTAAAACTTCTATCTGAAGACATTGCTCTGCTTGAAACCCATACAGAAGGCTGGATTGCAGGCTTGCAATTAGCTGCGATTTCTATGAAGGGACATCAAGACGCCTCCGGTTTCATCAAGTCTTTCACAGGCAGCCATCATTTTGTGCTCGACTATTTGGTTGAAGAAGTGCTGCAAAAGCAGTCCGAAAGCGTTCAGACTTTTTTGCTGTCTACCTCTATTCTCGATCGCATGTGCGCCCCTCTTTGTGATGCCGTTCTTAGCAAGGTAGAGGGGGAACAGACGGACGCTGATGCATTTACCCAATCTTCCTTGCTTCACCGCAACTCTTCGACTGGGCAAGAAACTTTGCAGTCGCTCGAGCAAGCAAACCTATTCATCGTACCATTGGATAATGAACGGCGTTGGTACCGTTATCACCATCTTTTTGCGGATTTGCTACGGCAGCGGCTGCAGCAGAGTGCCGCATTGCCTACAGTTGATTCAAGGAATGGTGTAGCAGAATTACATGTACGAGCAAGCGAATGGTATGAAGAGAATGGACTGGAAATTGAAGCTTTTCAGCATGCGGCTGCCGCAAATGATATTGATCGTGCTACTCGCCTGATCGAAGGAAAAGGGATGCCACTGCACTTCCGTGGCGCGATGGCCTCTGTACGGAACTGGCTGGAGTCGCTGCCATCAACGATACTGGATGAGAGACCCTCGTTGTGGGTGATCCATGCTTCGGTTCTATTGTTTGGCAGCCAACTGGATGGCGTCGAACAGAAACTGCAAGCTGCAGAAGCAGCTCTGCAAGGGGCCGAGCCAACCGAGAAAACCTGTGATCTTATAGGACATATTGCGGCCATTCGGGCAACGCTGGCCGTTACTCAGCACGAGGTAGAAATGATTCTAGTACAGTCGCACCGAGCCTTGGAATATCTGCACCCAGTCAACCTGCCTGTCCGCACAGCGACTATTTGGACGCTAGGGTATGCCTACCATCTACAGGGAGACCGCGTAGCGGCAACAAAGGCCTATACCGAAGCGATAACAATCAGCGAGTCGATCGGCCATTTTATTATTACCATAATGGCTACTATCGGCCTCGGCAACATGCAGGAAGCAGACAATCAGCTCGATCTAGCAGCTAAGAGCTACCGCCGCGTTCTGCAACTGGCAGGTGAAACGACGCTGCTCGTTGTTTGCGAAGCACATCTAGGCCTTGCCCGAATTAGTTATGAATGGAACGACATGGACGCTGCAAAGCAGCACGGGCAAAAGAGTGTCCAACTGGCGATTCAATTAGAAAGTACGGACAGATTGGTTGCTTGCGAGCTGTTTCTCGCCCGCTTGAAGCTTGCCGAGGGTGATCCGACAGGCGCAGCCGCTATTTTAGCCAAAACCGCTCAGTTCGTTCGCCAGCATAATTTTGTACATCGCATGTCTGAGGTTGCTGCCGTACAAGCGCTTGTGCTGCTTCATCAGGGCAATTTGGCAGCAGCGGCTCATCTGGTTCAGAAGCACGAACTCCCCCTCGTCCAGGCACGGCTGCATTTAGCTGAAGGAGACACATCCACGGTACTGATTGTTCTGGAACCTTTGCTCTTGCAGATGGAGGAGAAAGGGTGGGCGGATGAGCGGCTCAAGATTATGGTGCTGCAGACTATCGCGCTATATAAGCATGGGGAAAAGGATAAGGCAATGCAATTGCTGAGTGATGCCATGGCGCTTGCTGAGCCCGGCGGGTTCATTCGTATTTTTATCGATGAAGGTATTCCGATGGCTGGATTATTGTCTGAAACAGCTCATCACGGGATAATAACGGACTATATTGGCAAGTTGAGGGCTGTATTTGAAACTGATGGGCAAAGTAGCGAAGATAAATTTTATTTTCCAACTGCCCAGCCAGCGCAGTCCCTTATCGAGCCGCTGAGCCAACGCGAGTTAAAAGTGCTTCAGCTTATTGCCCAAGGACTCTCGAATCATGAGATTAGCGAAAAGCTCTTCATTGCTTTAGATACGGTCAAAGGGCATAACCGCAGAATTTATGGCAAACTGCAAGTTCAAAGACGGACGGAAGCTGTAGCCCGTGCACGCGAACTGGGATTGTTGTGATTTGAGGGGCATGGAAATATATAGAAGTTTATTCATAATTTGAACTCGATGCATACGTATTCGGGTTCTTTTTTATAGGGTCCTCAAATATACGTAAAGTTGATATTGCTTTTATTTTAATGAGGGCAGACAGGTAGTAATAAATCTATTGCGCCCTTCGACAATATCAGTTAAAAAAAGCCATGTTTCGTCAAAGGATAATTTGTTAAGCTTGGCGAACTGATTAACGAGGAAGCCATTTAATGGAAAGACTGAGTGTGATAGGTTCAAATCATGCGGTAAACAGGTAAGGTTCAATTCATGCCTAAAAGTTAAAGCGCTTATATTTTTATAAAAATAGAGAAAAATGATACGTTATCTAACTTTAAATGCCTTTCTAACAAACAAAGTAAAACGTATAGTTGAAGTAGGAATTGATAAGAAAATGAAAAAATGTAAAAAAAAACAATAGAAAGGAGTGGAGATTGAGCTTTTATAAAGATTCGAAAGAAGCAATGCCAGCATCTCATTTATGCTTGCATTTTTTTCGAATTTTTCTTATTAATTCTGATTGAATAAGTACGCGTTTACAGCTAAATAAGCAAAAAAAATGGAAAAGAGGTGTTTAGAATGATGCAACGTAAAAGATTGTTAGCATTAGCGTTGAGCCTTTGTTTAACCCTCACCTTATTGCCATCGTTTGGATTAGCGGCTGCCGGACCTGTGCCAAGTCCGTGGAAAGCACAAAATATAGGGTCTCCGTCATTGGCGGGCAGCGCGACCTTCGATCCCGCAAATGGCAAATTTGCAGTGAGTGGCGCAGGAACAGATATTTGGGGCACCAGCGATCAGTTCAACTTTGTATATCAGCCTTGGACGGGTAATGGAGCCATAGTAGCCCTAGTGTCTTCGCAAACGAATACGAATGAATATGCAAAGGCTGGCATTACGTTCCGAGAGTCGCTAAATGCCAATGCCAAGCATGTCGATTTGGTTCTGACTCCGAATCATGGCTTGCGTTTTCAGTACAGAACGGCTACTGGAGGCACGACAAAGGATGTGTCTGCTGCTTCGACCAATCCTTATTGGATTAAGCTGGAACGTACCGGCACTACGATCAAAGGATACGTGTCCAATAATGGACTCAACTGGGGCGACTTAGGAAGTATAACGGTTTCTTTGAGCAACTCCTTGTATGTTGGTTTGGCGGTTTCGAGCCATAAGACAACGGCTTTAAGCCATGCGGTCTTCGAAAATGTTAAGGTCAACAGCAGTGGAGATGTGTATCCGCCAACTGCGCCGACAGGTTTGAAAGTGGACACCAAATCAAACACAAGCGTAAGCATATCCTGGACGGCATCCCTAGACGATGTGGGAGTTACGGGTTATGACTTATATAAAGACGGAGTATTGGCCCAGGCCAATGTGTCCGGAACCTCTTATACATTCAATGGATTAACCGCGGACACAACCTACAGCTTTACCATCAAAGCCAAAGATGCAGCAGGGCAGGTTTCTGAAGCAAGCAGCCCGCTTTCAGTAACAACCTCGACTCAGAATGATACTCAAAGCCCAACTGTACCGACTGGACTTGCTAGTCCGAGTAAAACATCATCGAGCGTCAATTTAACTTGGACTGCATCTACAGACAATGTAGGCGTATACCAATATGACGTATTCAACAATGGGGCATTAGCTGCGACTGTATCCGGCACATCCGCTGCAATCAGTGGATTGAATGCCAACACGACGTACAGCTTTACTGTGAAAGCAAGAGATGTAGCAGGAAACATCTCAGCGGCAAGCAGCGCACTGTCTGTGAAAACCAATACAACTTCATCTGATCCTTATACGACGCAAGTCATCAGCAGCAACCTTCAGGTTCCGTGGGCATTGGATTTCGCATCGGATGGAAGGATCTTCTTTACCGAACGGAACAGCGGCAGAGTTCGTGTAATTATTAACGGCGTAGTACAGTCGACACCGGTCATTACACTCGGTTCTCCTTTCTATTACATGCCTAATAGTGAAGGCGGACTGCTGGGTATTGCACTAGATCCGAACTTTGCTACTAATCACTATATTTATATTTATCATACGTATAAAACCAGTGATAACAAGGTGTTAAACCGTGTCGTTCGACTAAAAGAAAGCAACAATAAAGCAACCGTCGATAAAGTGCTGCTCGACAAACTTCCTGGCGCTGTCTATCATAACGGCGGTCGGATCAAAGTAGGACCAGACGGCAAGCTGTATTTTGGAAACGGAAATTACGGTCATGCAGAAGAGACGCTTAGCTATCTTGGAGGGAAAATTTTCCGTATTAATCTTGACGGTACAATCCCAAGCGACAACCCGTTTGGTCCGAATTCACCGATTTACAGCCGTGGACACCGCAATCCGCAAGGATTAGCGTGGCAGCCGGGAACTAACCGCTTATTCCAATCAGAGCATGGCGAATCGTCCACAGATGAAATCAACTTAGTTACGCCGGGAGCCAATTATGGCTGGCCGAAATATAGCGGATCGAACCATAATGCCTCGGGAATCACAGCTCCGCTTATTTATGCGCAAGGTACGACATGGGCACCATCGGGCATTACTTTTGTAACGCAAGGTCCATGGAAAGGTGATTTGCTGGTTGCCAACTTGAAGGGCCAACAAATCATTAAAATGCGTGTCGTTGAGAAAAATGGCAAGCCAACGATCAGCAGCAGCGATTTGACTTATTTGTACAAAAACCAATATGGCCGCATCCGTGATGTCGTGGAAGCGCCAGATGGCTCCATCTACTTTGTTACCAGCAACAACGGCGATAAAAATGGAAACGGCACACCGGACAAAATCGTTCGTCTGGTGCCTAACTTTTAATTGATCGTGAGGGGAGGTGAAGTTATGTGGGTTAAGCCAAGCTACAAAGTAATTGATGTTTGTGCTGAAGTTACTTCTTACGCTTCTCAAAAGTAGAAACTGCGTGCCGGAGAAATCCGGCACTATTCTTTATTGGAGGTAATGAAGATGCTTCTGAAAGTGTTAGGTTCGGCAGCCGGGGGAGGCTTTCCGCAATGGAATTGCGCTTGTACATACTGTCATCGTGCCAGGGAAAGAGATTCGCATGTGAAAGCGAGGACGCATAATTCGCTTGCCCTTAGTTTGGATGGGGAAGGGTGGTATTTAATAAATGCAACTCCAGATGTTCGGGAGCAAATAGAAGCACACTGCACGCTTTGGCCTGGACCGGGCTTGCGGGGAACACCTATTTTGGGTGTTTTGCTGACGGATGCGGAGCTTGATCATACTCTTGGCCTATTAAGCTTAAGGGAGAGCTCGGAATTGGACGTGTATGCATCAGCGCCAGTAATGCATGCGCTTACTTATGCGTTTCCTGTTCGGCCAATGCTTGAACCATACGCCAAGCTGAGCTGGCATGAAGTAAAAATGGGCGAGCCCATTTTCCTTTTTGGAGGAAATGTTGTTATTCGTCCATTCCGACTAGGCTGCAAGTCTCCGCGATATGTTGGCACAAGCGGCAGCATGGAAGCTGAATGGAAGGATCACGATTGGGTAATCGGCTATCGAATTGAGGATGTATTGTCAGGCGGCGTTGCGGTTTATGCGCCTGGCGTGGAGTCGTGGACAGCTGGCTTAGATCGGCAATTGGAAGGTGCGCACAGCATTTTGATAGACGGGACCTTCTGGCATGGTGACGAGCTTCGCAGCATGGGCATCTCTGAGCTTGAAGCCGCGGACATGGGACATATCCCCATAATGGGTCCGAACGGCAGTTTTCAAAAGCTAATTCCGCTCCCCGCTTCTCGCAAAATTTATGTCCATATCAACAATACTAACCCGATCCTCGACCGTGCTTCGAGCGAATATCGCAGTCTTCAAGAGCATGACATCGAAGTAGGATACGACGGCTTGGAAATGGAGGTTTAAGATGAAAGAAGCATGGTCAAAGGAAACATTTATTTCGGAACTGAGAAAAGTTGGAGCGGAGCGCTATCACGATAAGCATCCTTTCCATTTACGAATGCATGAAGGAAAGCTTAGTCCCGCTGAGCTGCGGGCATGGGTAGCGAACCGATTTTATTATCAGAAAAACATTCCAGTTAAGGATGCGATCGTCCTCTCGAAGCTTCCGAGTAAGGAAGATCGACGGATATGGCTCCAGCGAATTATCGATCATGACGGCCGTGAGGGAGAAGAAGGCGGAATTGAAGCTTGGATACGGTTAGGCGAAGCCGTTGATATCTCGAGAGAGGATTTGTTGAATGAGCGATTGGTTCTCCCATCCGTTCGATTCGCTGTAGATGCCTATGTCAATTTTTGCCGCAACCAGCCTTGGGCTATTGCCGTTGCGTCTTCATTAACAGAGCTATTCGCTCCCATTCTCGTATCGCAGCGTATTGGCGTGTTTGAAGAGTTGTATCCTTGGGTGCGCCCTGAAGGTCTGGAATACTTCAGAGGAAGACTGCATCAGGCACCTCGGGATGCGGATCATGGTTTGGAGATTGTCCTGCGCGAATGTGTTAGTCGTAAAGGACAGGATTCGGCGATAGCCGCGCTTTCCTTTAAGTGCGATGTGCTTTGGTCCATTTTGGATGCGTTAAGCTGGTCCGTTCAACGGGAGGAGGATCGCAATGAACTCTTGGGGGTTGTCTGAACGGCCAAGGCTGCGTCCCCCGGCGCGCATCAAATATGATCAAACGCGCCAAACGGATTTATTGCTTCTTCCTGAGCGGATTATACATCTAAATGGTCCTGCAGGCGATATTCTTCAGCTTGTGGACGGTCAGCGGACCGTCGCTCAAATTGTTGAAGAGCTGCAAATCAAGTATGGCCAAACAAGCCTTCTAGAGGATGTGTCGGAGTTTTTGGCGCATGCGTCAGAGGAGGGGTGGATCGAGCTATGAAGGTAAGCGCGCCATATGCCTTGACTGCAGAAATCACGCATCGCTGTCCGCTGCAATGCGGATACTGCTCGAATCCAATCGAGCTTCAAAAACGCGAGAACGAGCTGCCCACTGAGGATTGGCTACGTGTATTGGAGGAGGCTAGCGAGCTTGGCGTCGTTCAGGTTCACTTTACCGGAGGAGAACCGCTTTTGCGGCCTGACCTGGAGCTGCTTATCCGTCGGGCTCGCGACTTGGGCTTATTTGTAAATCTCATTACAAGCGGCGTAGGACTCACGGAAAAAAGAATGCAAAAGCTCTCAGAGGCGGGAACTGACAGTATTCAGCTAAGCATCCAAGCTTCCACGGCAGAGCTTGCTGATAGGATTGGCGGTTTTAAGGCGCATGAGATCAAGCGGAAAGCGGCTGAAATGATTCGCTCTGCCGGCATGACCTTAAATATGAATGTCGTGCTTCATCGGCATAATTTGCATGTCATTGAAGAGATGATCGAGCTTTGCGCGTCTTGGGGAGCAGAACGGCTTGAGCTAGCCAACACGCAATATTACGGATGGGCTTTAGCCAATCGCAACGAGCTTATGCCTACCAAGCAACAGGTTTATACGGCTGAAGCCGCCTTTTACCGAGCGAGGGAACGTTTTGGCAAGCAGATGGAGCTGATCTGGGTGCTGCCTGATTATCATGAAAACCTGCCGAAGCCTTGTATGGGCGGATGGGGCAAGCTTTCACTCACAGTTTCCCCAAATGGCTTAGCATTGCCTTGCACGGCTGCCTCCAGCATTAACACCTTGAAATTCGAGTCAGTCCAAGGTCGAAGCCTCTCTTGGATCTGGGAGGAGTCCGAATCTTTCCAGGCTTACCGTGGATTCGACTGGATGCCCGAGCCTTGCAGAAGCTGCGATCTGCGGTTTCAGGATTTTGGCGGCTGCCGCTGCCAAGCGTTTCTTCTGACAGGTGATGCCGAGCAAACAGATCCTGTATGTGAGAGGTCCCCCAATCATCATCTGATAACAGATATAGTTGCTGCACATGCCTCGGAGTCTGCATTTGTACGGACTGCCGATACCCAGAAATTCCTTATTTCCTACCGTGGATAGACGAGGAGGAGCGCCTTTATGAGGATATTCGATGCTCATTGCGATGTATTAAGCAAGCTGCTGGAGAACGCGGAGCTTGATTTTGTAAATGAGGAGAGCAAGCTGGATGTCACACTGCAAAGAATACGTGAATCCGGCATTGGCGTTCAAAGCTTTGCCATCTACTTATCGGAAAAATGGCCGTCTGAATTTCGGTATGTGCTTGAATGTATCGACTTATTTCATCGACATATTGTCTCAGAGGGACGCATGTCATTTATCCGTTCCAAAGAGGATTTGCAAGAGGTCGCAGCAAGCAATCAAAACGGCGCCTTGCTATCGCTCGAGGGAGTAGATGCGCTCCAAGGCAACCTGACCTACCTGCGTATCTTGTTTGAACTAGGGGTGCGAAGCGTAGGCATAACATGGAACCATTCGAATTGGGCTGCTGACGGGGTGCTGGAACAGAGAGGAAGCGGGTTTACAGCAAAAGGCCGGAGCCTCATCAAAGAATGCAATCGATTGAATATGATTTTGGATGTATCCCATCTATCCGAATCAGGCTTCTGGGAACTTGTCGAGCTTTCCGATAAACCATTTATCGCATCGCATTCAAATGCCAGCAAAGTAAGTCCGAGGCTGCGAAACCTGCGAGATGAGCAAATTACTTCTCTTATTGAGAAAGGGGGTGTAATGGGCATTACGTTTGTGCCTCCTTTTGTTCAAACCGAAGAGCCCGTTTCGATGGATAAACTATTGCTGCATCTGGACCATGTCTGCTCGCTTGGCGGCAGCCGGCATGTAGGTTTTGGTTCGGATTTTGACGGGATGGACAGATGGCTTATCGGATTGGAGCACGCCGGCAAGTATGACAAGCTGATCGATCTGCTGCTTAAGCATTATCGTGAGGAGGATGTTGAACACTTCATTTACAAAAACTGGTACAACTTCTATATCAAGCATTTGCCGAGGGCAAAAAAAGATTTAGAGGATGGACAAAAAGAAAGGTGGGAAGTTTTTGTATAACATTCTTTTTGTAGACGACCCATCGGAAATAAGCAGCTCATTGTATAATGATTTCCCTTGGGAAGAAATTGGATTTCAAATCGCGGGTCAGGTCAGCAATGAGAAGGAAGCACTTCAGTGGATAGAGGAGAAAGGCGACATTGATGTTATTTTCACAGATATCCGTATGCCTGTTCTAAATGGTGTGGATTTGGCCAGGGTGCTGTATGAACGGAAATCGGGAATAAAAGTCATTTTTTATAGCAATTACCGCGATATCGATTATGCTTATTATGCTATGTTATACGGAGTCCGTGAATATTTGATTAAACCTGTCGCTTACGATGCGCTTATAAACGTCATTACGAAAATTCACACTGAACTGGAGGAGGATGGTACAAGGCTTGCCGCAAAAAGATCGCTGAAGGAGGTTGAAGTGAAGTACGCTAAAAAGGGAAATGGAAAGTTAGTTCAAGAGGTTATGACTTATGTGGAGCAGCATTACCAAAATGTTAGCTTGGAGTGTGTGGCCGGCCATCTCTACATGAACGCCAACTATTTAAGCCAATTGTTCAAGCAAAGGACAGGGAAAACATTTTCAGATTTTGTCATCAGCGTAAAAATGGAAAAAGCCGCGTGGCTGCTTCAGGATTTTAGGATCAAAACGTATGAAGTCAGCGAAAAGCTAGGTTATAGCAATGCCAAAAATTTTTCCCGCACATTTAAACAGTTTTATGGCATTACGCCAAGCGAATATCGGAATCGCTAAATAAAGAATGAAAAGCCGATTGCTCTTGAATTCATATTGAAGTCCTTGATTTTCAAGGGCTTTTTTTTTTATTCGCTCTACAAAAAAATATTTGTTTATTTATCAAACCTATCTTTCCTATGCAGCGTTATCTCTACATGTAAAGACCATAAAGGAGGAATTATTAATGCTTACACGATTTAAGAAACTGTTTTTGATTACTGCAATGTGTACGACAATCATTGCCGCCCCGCTTGGCTCGGCGTCTGCAGAATCGTCGTCCAGGATCAAGACCGATGCCGATACGGCATTTGAGCTTGGGCTACTTATTGGAGACGGCAAAGGCGTGGATGCAGCCTATTTGAGTAAAGCGTCAACGCGCCTGCAAGCCGCTATAATCTCGCTCCGACTTAATGGAAAACTGAAGGAAGCTCAAGCTTTTACAGGCAAAACGAATTTCTCTGACGCTTCGAAGGTTGGCAAAGCCAATCAATCCGTTCTGGCTTATCTGAAGAGCAAGCCGGAGCTAGGCTGGCAAGGCGCGGGCAACAATCGTTTTGAACCAACAGCAGCGATCAGCTCCCAGCAATTTTACAAGGTGATATTGGAGAACCTCGGTTATAAATCAGGATCAGACTTTACATACCAACAATCGGAAACATTTGCAGCTTCGCATGGCTTGAAAGAGATTGCCGGCAAGTCGTCACTGATGAATACTCATCTAGCAACATCACTCGTCGAGGCGCTGTCTGCCAATACGAAAAAAGGCAAGCCGTTCTTCGATACGCTGCAAGCGAGCGGAGTCATTGCTTCCGGTGCAGTATTGCCGCAAGGTGAGCGAATTGGTCTTGCGCTAAACGACAAACTCGGCAAGTATTTCACGGATAAAAACGGGCGTGCGCTCTATTTCTTCACGAAGGATGCGGAGAACGTTAATTCCTGTCAAGGAGATTGCTTGAAGAACTGGCCAGTCTATTACGATGCCAATCTTCAAATACCGGCTTGGCTGAATAAAGCAGACTTCGCTGTTATTACTCGCACAGACGGCGCGAAGCAGTTAACTTACAAAAATTGGCCGCTCTATTATTTTGCAAAAGACAGCAAGCCTGGCGATGTAACCGGTGAGGGCGCAGGCGGCGTATGGTTTGCGGCGAAGTCGGATTACGCGATTATGCTTGGCACATCGAAGTCAGCGGGAAACTATTTGACTGACGATTACGGCAGAGCACTCTATTATTTTGACAAGGATACATCCGGAAAAAGCGTTTGCGAAGGCAATTGCCTAGTCAATTGGCCTGCATATTCAGCCTCAAGCGTTAGTGTCCCATCTACGATCAAAGGTAGCGATATCGGAACGATTACCCGTTCGGATGGAAGCAAGCAAGCATCATTTAAAGGGTTCCCGCTCTATTATTTTATTAAAGATAAGGCACATGGTGAATTGAATGGGCAAGGTGTCAATGATGTCTGGTATATCGTAGATCCAGCCAAATTTAATGGAACGACTGCATCGACAACACCAGCTGCACCGGCACCGACTGCTAAGACGTACAACATTGACATTAAGGAGTACTCCTTTGGCAAGGAAGCTCTTACTGTGGAAGCAGGCTCCAAGGTTATCTTCACGAACTACGACGAGATGAAGCATAATGCGGTTGCCTTGGATGGATCCTTCTCGACTCCTTTACTCGCTAAAGGCGAAACCCATACGGTAACTTTTGATAAACCAGGTACTTATAATTACTTCTGCGAGCCGCACAAATCATTCATGACTGGTCAAATCATCGTAAAGTGAGCGTGAAGACATGCGAAAAATAACTTATGGGTGTTTTATGCTAATACTGCTGCTCCTCTTCTTATCAGGCTGCGGCAGCTCTCAGGAATCAAACGAGATTTCTGCCCACAATAACACAATGGATATGACGTCTGCTCCAATTGAAGCTGCTGATGAGTATGCAGATGATGGTTACGGGGCGGTAAATGAAGCTCCATCCACTAGCCCAGAGGATACAGCCTCCCCGGCTCAGGAGCCGGTTGAAATGGAAAAGCCGGTAGAAACGGAAAAGCCCGTAGAAACGGAAATGATTGAAGCAACGGAGAAGCCGAAGGAAACGGAAAAGATTGAAGCAACGGAGAAGCCTAAGGAAACGGAAAAGATTGAAGCAACGGAGAAGCCGGCTGCAACGGAGAAAGCGACAGAAACGAAGCCGAAGGCTACAGCGGCTCAGCCTAAGTCTACGCCTAAGACACCGGTCAAAACGGAGGCGCCGATAAAAGAAAAAGACGCGGTAACCATTCATACAGTGGAGATTACGAACTTCGCCTTTTCTCCGGAAAAGCTCGAAATTTCACAGGGCGATATCGTTACCTTTATCAATAAGGATGAGGTAAAACATTCTGCAACTGCTGATAGTGGACAATTCGATACGGAATTGCTTGCACAGAATGAAAGCAAGAAGGTTACCTTCTCAGATGCAGGCGAGTTCGGCTACTATTGTATTCCTCATCCAGGCATGAGAGGGTCAATCGTAGTGAAGGAAAAATAATTTATCTTTTATTAAAGATTAGGGGCAGCTGTTTAAGGCTGCTCCTGTTTCTGATAACATAAAGAAAAAAGCCTGTCGTGGAGGCGCTATCAATGCTTAATCTTACCGATCAAGAACTCATGCAGCTTATTAGAAAAGGTAAAAATAAAGCGCTGTCCGTCCTTTATGACCGGTATGGCTCTTTGGTGTATTCCTTTGCCATCAAAGCGGTTCGGGATGAGCCGACCGCAAGAGACATTTCACAAGCGGTTTTTATGCGTTTATGGACGACAGAGTCGGAATACGATCCAGACAAGGGGCGTTTTACAAGCTGGCTTCTTACTATTACCCGCAATATAACGATGGATCATATTCGTAAGCAAAGAAGAGAGGCTTCCGTCCTTGTACAAATAACGGATGAGCGCTTTAATGAATTGCCTGATCAACTGGCATTGTCGCCCGAGGAGCATATTGAAAGGCATTCCTTAAGGGAACAAATTCAGCAGGCGTGCAAGCATTTATCCATTTCTCAGAAAACGCTCCTTGAGCATTTTTATTGGCAAGGCTATAGCCTGAGAGAGCTGGCACAGCTGTATGATCAGCCTCTCGGAACGGTCAAGAACAGACTTCATCAGACTTTGAAAATATTGCGAAGGCATCTTGTGGCAAAGGGGGAACTTTAAATGAATGACGAAGTTTACAGCAGCGATTGCGATTTCATACTCGATTATTTATCTGGAACTGGCTCTAAAGAGGAAAGGGACGCATTCGAACGTCATTTAACTTATTGTGATTCTTGCAAGCAAGAGCTGGCTGAATTGCAAATTGTATGGGAGGGGCTTCCCATGGATATGGAACGAATTGAACCTCCAGAAGATCTGAAGGAGCAAATTATGGCTGCTGCCAAAGCAGCACCAAGGCGCCATAAATCACGGAATGAAAGAAAGCTTTGGAAGCCATTAGTTGCTGTGGCTGCGGCAGCGATTATTTTTGTGGCCGGATCGTTATGGGATAATCCTTTCATTAAAAATCAGGATTCGGGATTCGAGTCCATCGAAAAAGCTTTATTTGCTCCAGCCTCCGAGATTGTAAAGATCACGATGCTAAAGGCGGAATCCGCTGAGAAGGAGCATGCGTATGGCATTGCATGTATTGTGGACAATGGAAAGAGCAAGCAGTTTGTCGTCTATGTGTTCGGAGCCCAAGAAACGAAAAATGAGGAAGCATATCAGGTCTGGCTTCTCCGGGATGGCATTCGATCGAGTGCAGGCACGTTCCGCGTTGATGAGAAAGGTGTGGGACTGCTTGCGATGGGAGTAGAGTCAGAACAATTAACCTACGATAGCATCGGCATAACGCTGGAGCCTGATGAGAAGAGCGTTCAGCCGCGCGGGATGAAAGCTTTCGGAACGGATACCGGTCCCTATTCGGCAAATACATTATAGCTTTCGAATGAAGGAGCTGTCTCAGAGGTTATCGACCTTGAAGGACAGCTTCTTTTTTTACGCGCTTCCCATGTTAACTGTGTAAGAGGTGCTCCGCAAGCAAAATAGAGTCTAGAAAGTAGACCTATTTTAGTCGATGCCACTTTAAGCTAGCCACAATGTAATGCGGCAGGGGATATGAATCTATTATTCTATAAAACAATCAAATGACTAGTTGCGAATGATAGAATTGCTACATATGTTGTAAGTAGCTTCTAATAGGAGGTATTACGCATATGCCAAAAGAAAAGAAAAATGCAGAAAACAGCGGCAACCGCACTGGTGGTAACCGCACTGGTGGTAACCGCACAGGAGGCAACCGCACTGGAGGCAACCGCACAGGAGGCAACCGCACTGGAGGCAACCGCACAGGAGGCAACCGTACAGGTGGCAACCGCACTGGTGGGAACCGCACAGGAGGCAACCGCACTGGTGGGAACCGCACAGGAGGCAACCGCACTGGTGGGAACCGCACAGGAGGCAACCGCACTGGTGGGAACCGCACAGGAGGCAACCGCACTGGCGGAAACCGTAGTGGCAACAAATCGGGAGGAAGAGGTCCCGGTCCTCGCCAATTAAATCATGCAGATGATGCAAAAAAAGCAGAATAGCCACACGAAAAAAAAGCAACTCATTCCTCTTCGGAGGCAAGAGCTGCTTTTTCTTTGCATTACACGCCGAGCTAGCCTGCTTATCCCTTGCCCTTGCGGGTCAAATCAGCCAAATCATCCCATTGCTTGCTCGTCAACTCGGATAAGCTGTTGAATTGGCCTGCACCTTGCAGCCATTCGCCGCCGTCAATTGTTACGACTTCACCGTTCATATAAGCTGCATAATCAGAAATGAGATAAGCTGCCAGATTAGCAAGCTCCTCTTTATTACCTACCCTCTTAAAGGGAACGCGGCCGATCATTTTCTCCTCAAGCTCGGGAGTCGGAGCAAGGCGCGACCATGCGCCTTCTGTCGGGAATGGCCCTGGCGCAATAGCAATCTGGCGGATTCCGTAAGGCGCCCATTCCACGGCGAGCGATCTCGTAAGCGCCAGTACGCCAGCTTTTGCCGCCGCAGAGGGTACGACATAGCCTGAGCCTGTACTGGCATAGGTGGTAACGATGTTCAGCATAGTGCCGCCGATTCCTTGCTCAATCCAACGCTTCCCAACCTCAAGTGTCGTATAGAAGGTGCCATGCAGTACGATATTCAAGACAGTGTCTACCGCTCTTGGCGAGAGCCGTTCAGTAGGACTGATGAAATTGCCTGCAGCATTGTTAACGAGTACATCGATGTGTCCAAAATGGTTCTCAACGGCCGTAATCAGCTCACTCACTTGAGCGGGGTCACGGACATCACAGCTCTTGTAATAAACAGGGCTTGACGCAAGGCTCATTTCTTCTGCCGCCTTTGCGAGCACGGCTTCGCGGCGACTGGCTATTGCCAGATTGGCGCCAAGCGCAACAAACCTTTCGCCCATAGCACGACCAAGACCTGTCGCTCCGCCAGTAATCAGCACGACCTTTCCTTTCAATAAATCAGTGGAAAAAGGCTCCATATGCACACCTCCCCTTAAATCAGCATCGCTTCGTTCGTTTAATCATATCAGCGATAGCTTAAGGTTATGTCCATATGTGCGAGGCGCGTTTTCAATTTCTTATTATTATTTTGACAGTCGCTTGATAATTAACGAGTAACATTTAAAGTGGATTGAAAATAGAGTTCTCATGGAGGGTATATCTAAATGAAGAAGTCAATGAAGGGTTTACTGGCTACAGGACTATCGCTTGCTGTTATTTCCACCAGCTCGCTCCTTATGGCAGCTGATACGGCAAAAACACAAGTGAAGAAATCGGAATCCAAAAACGTTATCGTTTTGATCGGCGATGGCATGGGTCCTGCACAGGTTTCTGCAGCTAGACTATATTCGAAATCTGTTCTGGGTAAACCGCATCTTACATTGGATTCCTACTATGTTGGACAAGCAACTACATATGCGGATAAAGGCGAGGATGGAGATAAAATCGTATCCGGTGCCATTACGGACTCCGCTTCGGCTGGTACAGCATTCGCAACGGGCAATAAAACGTATAATGCTGCAATCAGCGTATCGAATGCTGATGTTTCCAAGCCATATGCTTCTGTAATCGAAGCGGCTGAAATGAACGGCAAAGCAACGGGTCTTGTCACGACAGCCCGTATTACCCATGCTACGCCTGCGGTTTATGCATCGCATGTTCGCAGCAGAGATAACGAGAGCGCGATTGCATCGCAATATTTGGATAGCGGCGTAGACGTACTCTTCGGCGGCGGCGAGCAGTTTTTCCTTAGCAAGGACGAAAAGGGAAAACGCTCTGACAAGAGCATTATTAAAGACTTCACGGCTAAAGGCTATAAAGTAGTAAAAGACAACAAATCACTTAATGCTTTGACTGTAAAAAATCAAAAAGCAATCGGACTATTTGGTTCTTCACACGTCGCTTATGTACCGGATCGTAAAGACAGCACGCCAAACCTAGCGAATATGACGAAAAAAGCGCTGGAAATTTTGTCGGCGGATAAAGACGGCTTTGCCATTATGATCGAAGGCGGCCGTATCGATCATGCCAGCCATGCAAACGACTTTCCAACGACGGTCCAGGAAGTGCTGGATTTCGATGCAGCTGTGAAGGTTGCTGTAGAATTTGCTAAGAAGAACGGCAACACTTCGGTTGTCGTTACGGCTGACCATGAGACGGGCGGACTTTCCCTCTCCCGTGATAACATCTACGAGTTGAACATTGAATTGTGGAACAAGCAAAAGCACTCATCCGAGTTCTTGATCAATAGTTTGAAAGAAGCAAAAACGATTGAAGACATCAAAAAAATCGTTACGGCTAACACTTGGATCTCGGATCTGTCCGATGAGGAAGCACAGCTGATTTTGGATGGCGATGGCTCTTCTTATGCAAGAGAGGGCGGCTACAACGCGGTCATCTCGAAGCGCGTTCTAGTTGGCTGGTCCGGTCATGGTCACTCCGGCGTTGATGTTGGCGTATGGGCTTACGGCCCGATCGCAAGCCAAGTAAAAGGCCAAATCGACAATACGCAAATCGCTCTAGCTTCAGCAAAAGTAATCGGCGTAGATTTAAACAAAGCAACTGCAGCACTGCAATCGAAGCATCTGTATCCGAAGTTCAAAGTTAACCGCGATGGCGTAGTTTTGTATCCTGCAGAAGCGTTGGCGAAGGCGCTTGGCGGAGCTTATAAATCCGGTGCAGCAGCAAGCACGTTGACTAAAGGCAAAAATTCAGTTGAAATCAATAAAACCGGCTTGACTGTAAAAGTAAATGGCAAAGCAGCTTCTTACAAAGCTGATCTGGATAACGGCAAGTTTTATCTTCCTCTTGAAGCTTTCAATAGCTTGACAGGTACTAAACTGACTTGGGATAGCTTGTCCGAGCGCATCGTTCTGAAGTAGTAAACAATCAGTGATATTAACGAGAACAGGGGAACCCGCTTCCCCTGTTTTTACGTTGGGAGTGAGATGAATGATTACCATTCAGCAGCTGGCTAAAGGATTTTCGATAAATGGTGAAACGATTGCTATTCTCGATATTCCACTCTGGCAGGTCGAACAGGGCAGCAAAATTGCGATTATCGGGCCAAGCGGGTCCGGCAAAAGCACGCTGCTTCATATGATTGGCGGCCTATTGAAGGCTGAAACGGGTCAAATTCTTGTGAACGGAATGAAGCTTCATGAGCTTACGGAATCACAGCGTGATCAATTTCGAGCGCAGCATATCGGTTATATTCTTCAAGACTTTCATCTTATTCCTTCCCTTACTGCCAGGCAAAACATTGAAATAGTCATGAATCCGTCGATGAGCCGCAAAGAAAGAGCAGCCGAATTGGATTATTGGTTTGAACAGGTCGGATTAAAGGACAGAATGCTGCACCGGCCATCACAATTATCTAGAGGACAGCAGCAAAGGGTTGCGATCATTCGCGCGCTCATTAATCGACCTTCCATCTTGCTTGCAGATGAGCCAACCGGCAGTCTGGACTGGGAAACAGCAGGTGAAATCACTGATATTTTGCTAAGCGACGCGATTTCCAAGCATACAACTTTGTTAACCGTTACTCATGATCTGAATTTGGCAGAACGATTCCCGATTCGGCTTCATATTCAGGATATCAATAAAGCGTTCAAGAGCCATCCAAATGAAAAGCATCCGATTCAAGAGGAGAGAGCCGTATGACGCAGTGGACTCTTATTTTTAGAAACCTAGCTCACCGGAAATTTCTATCCCTATTGACGGTTATATCCGTTACTGTAACGGTTGCATTGCTAGTGTTCCTTATCCTGTGCCAGGTTAGCGTGAATGAAGGCGCGAAAAGAGGATACGGACCTTTTGAGCTCGTCATCGGAGCCGATGGGAGCGATTCGCAATTAGTCCTCAACACGTTTTATCACGTTGGTGCGCCAACAGGCAATATACCGCTTGAAGTACTGAATCAAGTGAAAGAGAATGAGCAAGTTATGAACGCTTATGGCATGACAACAGGCGATAATTACAATGGGTTCCCTATTGTTGGCATAGAAGCCGAATATTTTTTAACGCGCTACGGCGATCAAAAGCTTGCTTCAGGCCGCATGTACCAAAAGCTCGGAGATGTAGTCGTTGGCTCGCATGTTGCCAAGTCGCTTAATCTTCATGTCGGAGATACCTTTAAGGGTGGCCATGGTGTTATCGAAGAAGCGGGTCATTCCTTTGAAGAGGAAGAAGAAGAGCATCATGATGCACATGAGACGTTTATGTACCGGATTTCGGGCATATTGCCATTCTTAAACACACCTGACGATGGTGCGGTATTTACTACGATGGATTATGCATGGGCTGTCCATGAGGAAGAGCATGGAGGCACTGAGGTGACCGCCATTCTGATCAAGCCAAAATCCATTGGCGGCGTACCGTTAATTAAACAACAATTTGAAGCAATCAATAATGTTCAAGCTGCATATACAAGCAAGGCAGTAGCGGATGTGCTGGATGTGGTAGACAAGGGTACGGAAATGTTAGGTCTCGTTACCGTGCTTTGCGTTATTTTAGCTTCGATTTCGATCTTGCTCTCTTTAACCGCTGCAGCTAATGAACGGCAGAAAGATGTTGGTTTGCTTCGGATTATCGGCAAGTCCAAACGGTTTATTTTTATGAGCTTCATTGGTGAGGGATTTGTTTTGGTCAGTCTAGGCTTGCTTCTTGGATTATTGGCGGGTCATTTATCCGGCTTAATATTTAAAGACATCCTGTTCGAATATACAGGAATTCAAATCAATGCGTTAGTGTTAAGCGGGAAGCATGTGCTGCTTGTTGTTGGAACTCTATTATTTGGGCTATTGGCTATGCTCATACCATCCTTCAAAATGTACCGGATAGATCCTATGCAATTATTCAGAGCTTAGAGGTGATTATATGAATAAGCGTCTCGCTGTTACATTATTAACGCTCGCGCTGCTATCTGGCTGCGGCAATGCTCCTAAGCAGCAAGAAGAAGCAGGATCATTCGCTGTGAACAGCGCTGCAGCCTCGCAGCTTGAATCGGGTGAACCAGGCAATTTCTCTGATGCAGCAAGTACAAATGAAAGTGAGAACGAACAATCGGTTGTGTCTATTGAAGCAACAAATCCTCAATCGGATACGGTAGTCTCAGAAAAATCACAAGCAGCTACATTGCCTCTTGAAGAAACGAAAAAGGCAGCTGTCAACGCTGAGAAAAAACAGCCGACTGAAACGAAGGAGCCAATCCAACAACAAAAAAAGCAGGGATTGACTGACAAGACGCCCGTAAAAGCTCCAATTGAAGATTCCAAGGACGCGTCTAAGGAAGCATCTAAGGAAACGACCAAAGAAGCAACCAAAGAAGCAGCCAAGGAAGCAACCAAAGAAGCAACCAAAGAAGCAGCCAAGGAAGCGACTGATGCAGCAGCTAATGAATCATCAAAAGATGATAAAAAGGCTTCTCATGATGTGAAGAATGCAGATACAAGCGAGATTTCGTGGTCCAAGTTTTTCGACAATGAGGACCAGACAACCCCGTCTGATCAATTCTGGGATCTTAGCGGCAGCAATGTGGAGATCAACGGATATATGGGCGAGGTATTATCGTTTGAAAAAAACTGGTTTCTATTGATCCCAAAGCCAGGCGCAGAATGCCCATTTGATAATGGCGATGAAACGTATTGGAATAAAATTATGATCGTTTTTGTACCTGAGGGCACGAAGCTAAGGCATCATACTGGTCCTCTGAAAATTTCCGGCAGACTGGATGTCGGCATTAAAATTGATGAGTCCGGTTATAAAACGATGTTCCGGCTTTACGATGCTTCCTTTGAAGAAATCAAAGAGTAATACATCCTATCTATTGATAATAGCTGCTGCAAAAAAAAGGAGAAGGCGAGTAGGAGCCTTCTCCTTTTTAGTTGCGAATAGCTTTTCCGAAATAATGTTAACTCTTGATTATTATCGTATCGTTATCTGTGTTCCACTTGACGCTGGCGCCTAGCGCTTCCGTTACGAAGCGGAGAGGGACGATTGTCCTGCTCTGGTAATATCGAGGCGCTTCAGCGATCTGCTTCGGTATTCCGTTAATGGTTGTCTGATATTTATACACCTCTAGCTGTATGCTCGTTTTTCCTTTACTGATCGTTATTTTGCCTGAGTTGTAACTCACCTTAGCGCTCATAGCCTCGAATACGTCGCGCAGCGGAACGAAGGTTGTCCCGTTCATAATAATCGGAGCAGCGCTTAGCGGAATGTAGGCATCATTTAGTTGAATGGAGAAGCTCTTGAACACAGCAGCCGGCTTGACTGCAGATAATGTTTTTGGAGATGCTGTTCCTTGATTAAGGGACCCATATTTAGCCTCGCCCCAAGACCATACCATTCCTTTGCCATCCAAGGCTAGCCCGCTGTTCGCTGCTCTTGCTTCAATATCTATTATATTGCTCAAGCCCTTTATTTGAATCAATGAGCCGTTTTCCTCGCTATTCCAGATCGATCCATCCTTATGCAAGGCCAAGTTGTAATTTGCACTGTACGGGGCAGCAGATATTTTTGTGAAGCCGCCTTTAGGCTTGACAGCCGGAGGCTCATAGTAGCCTACCGTTCCGTCATTCCGAAGCAATAGAAGGTTTCCCATGTAGTCATTGAACATTTCCGAGACGGCGATTATATTCTTCGTTGCCCAAGGCAATGTATCCTCGCCCATACGCACATTGTTCCAATAACCCCAGCGATTGACGCTCCCGTCTTCTTTGACGATAGATATATTGTTTTGAGAAGCCGCGATAGCTTTAATGTCCTCACGCTTAATCAAGCCGGGGACATAGGCTTTCTCTTCTTGGGGCCGCTCTTCATAGGCGCTGCAATAGTTTTCGTTAAAAGTAAAATCCGATCGAGTCATCGATGCGATGCATGAATTTCCCCAGATCCATGCCTTGTGATCTTTCGTAAGAGCAACATGAAAGGAACGGCCGCTCGCGATGGCAACTACATTTTTTAACCCTTTGACCTGTGCAGGCTCATGGTTTTCGTTAGCTTTTGGCTTATCGATCATGCCATTTCCGAGCTGTCCCCATTCATTTGAGCCCCAGGTCCATACGGTTCCGTCCGCCTTCAGTGCAATGTTGCCAACTTCGGCTGCAATCGCTCCCGCTATTTTAGGACCTCGCTTTGCTTGCTCATTTCCTTCCCATGTCCAGATTGTACCGTCCTTTTGAAGCGCCAAATGCGACTCTAACGACGAATCGATGTCGATAATGCCGGTTAGCACAGAGCCTTTGCTCACAATATCCTGTTCGGCAAATGCCGGATGGATCTGTGTGAAGCACATACAGAGAAGCAGAAACGTTAGTCCTGTCCATTTCTTTCGTAGTCTCATCCTGATGGCTCTCCTTCTCATCTGATAATAAGGTATAACTAGTTAGACGCAATGAGAAGCTGAAAAGTTATTTATACCGTTAAAAATAAACAACAGCAGCGGTTTAAATGTTTCTTTGCCAAAAAATAGTTTATACTAGGCATGTTCACGCATTTATTCGGGTCGTATAAGGGGTCATATGGGCATGGAAATCGTAGAAGCAACCATTTCGTCCATTCAAGCAGCTTTGGAAGCAGGAAAGCTTACGTCTCGTGAGCTGGTCCTGTTTTATTTTGATCGAATCGCATCCCATGATAAAGAAGGCCTAACGATTAATTCGGTGCTTGAGCTTAATCCCGACGCTTTATTTATTGCCACAGCCTTAGATGGTGAACGAGCAGCGCAAGGTCCAAGGGGGCCGCTTCATGGCATTCCGATCCTGCTCAAGGACAATATTAATACAGGTGATTTGATGCATACGAGCGCAGGCTCGCTTGCGCTTGCAAACAGCTACGCGGGGGAGGATGCTTTTATTGTGAAGCAGCTTCGCGAGGCAGGGGCTATTATACTCGGAAAAGCGAATATGACGGAGTTTGCCAACTTTATGACGGACGGAATGCCATCCGGATATAGCTCGCGCGGCGGACAAGTACTAAATCCGTACAATATTTCAACGCCGACCGGCGGGTCGAGTGCGGGCTCTGGCGTCGCGGTTGCTTGCAATTTTTGCATGGCTTCAATCGGCACGGAAACCTCTGGCTCCATATTGAATCCGGGCAATTTAAGCTCGACAATAGGCATTAAGCCGACGGTAGGGCTGGTGAGCCGTTCAGGCATTTTGCCGCTTTCGAACAGTCAGGATACGGCTGGTCCAATGGCAAGAACCGTAACCGATGCTGTACATGTTCTAAACGCTATTGTGGCGCATGATGCGAGCGACGCTGCAATGGGGGCGGGCTATTGGCGCAAGCAAAACGATTATAGCGTATTTCTTGATCCGCTTGGTCTCGAGGGCGCTCGGATCGGTATTCCGAGAGACTATTTCTTTGAAGAATTGACGGACGAGCAGCTCGCTATCTTTAACGGAGCAGTGGAGCTGATGAGAAAATGCGGCGCGATTATTGTAGACCCTGCAGATATACGAACCGCTCGTCAAATCAAGTATTCTTCAGTTGTGCTCAACGAGTTCAAAACTTCGCTGAATGCTTACTTGTCCAAGCTGCCCTCCGGCTCCCAAATTCGCACGCTGAAGGACATTATCGCCTTTAATAATGAGCATCCAATCGAGACGCTCAAGTACGGACAGTCGACGTTGCTTTCTGCCGAAACAACGACATCGGGCACGCAGACCGATGTCCCATACCTTCGCGACCGTGCTGCCGATCTCAAATTGTGCAAGGACGAAGGGCTGGATGCTGCGATGAAAGAGCATCAGTTGGATGCACTGCTGTTTCCAGCTGATTTTGGAGCTAGAATTACGTCGCGAGCCGGCTATCCCGCCATCGTTGTTCCAGCGGGCTATACCGCCAAGGGAGTGCCGTTTGGCGTCACTTTTGCCGCGAGAGCGTACGAGGAGCCGATGCTCATCAAGCTTGCTTATGCCTATGAACAGCATAGCAGAGTTCGCAGGCCGCCTTCGTTAAAGAGTTTTATCTAGAAGCTTTATATAATAAAAATCCTCCCGACATTGGCATGCGGGGAGGATTTTTTTCGTTAAACGGTTATTTTTTCGCTTTGAAATGAACGACCGCGCTATAAAGCATTTTTTCGATTTTAGGATTAAATACGGCATGATGGCTGACGTGGAACACCTCTAGCAGCAACCCTTTATTATTTTCAATTTGCTGATCGATCTTTAGCTCCAGCGTTCTCAAATCATAGGCTTCAAAAAATTCAATCTTGTTTTCAATTAAATCCAACCGAAAGTCCATTCGAGTATCTCCTAAACATAGATATATTTCCTATACCTATTATACAGCTATACTACTTCGCCCACAAAGATTCAATTTCCTCAAGCGATTTTCCTTTGGTCTCCGGCACAGGTGAACAAGAAGGCGAGCAGCGCCATGCTGCCATAGATCAAACGGCCCATCCAACCTGAAGCTTGGATAAGTCGAACCGATCCTCCATAAATCCAACTGCACTGATACGACAGCCGTATCAAAGCCAAATAATAATCCGCCAAGAGCGGATACGATAGAAACAAGAGTTACAAATTTCATGCTCACTTGTTCTTTATTGTTAGTCTTCGCCATTCCCACAATCGATTTCTCCTCTCTGACAAACTCATCCTGCATTAAAAACGAATTTCATTATATCATGCAAAATGCGAGTCTCCGCGTGCAAACACCTTCACAAATCAGTGTTGTTGCTGTATTAATTTTGGACTATTGATGTAAGGTGCCCCTATTTAGGGAAACTAGCATTTTATTGTCCTGCCAAACACAAAAAAGTCCATGTCGAAGCGACATGGAGCTTGCAGGCGTGCTTATTTTGTTTGACCGCGATAATCGGAGGGTGTCACGCCGGTCACTTTTTTGAAAACACGGCTGAAGTAATTGGGATCATTGTAGCCAACCTCGAAGCAAACCTCCTTTAGGCTCAGCTCTCCCGATGCCATTAGCGCTTTCGCTTTATCGATGCGAAGGGCTGTGACATAGTCGATAAACGTTGTGCCAACCTGTTGTTTGAAAATTTTGCTGAAATAGTGGGGATTCAGATGTACAAAGTCCGCCGCTTCTTCAAGCGACAGGTCTTCTGAGAATCTCCCTTGAATGTAGGCTTTGGCACGGTCTAGCACCGTTTGGGTTTGCTGCTCGCGCTGTTCGCGAATACGCTGCATTGCTGAGAGAACGTATGCGTCCGGAAGGGTTTCCGCACTAGCTGGCAGGCTCGCGTGATCGGATGAGGATTGCCCGAATCCATGCTTTAATTCGTCGAAGTGGCATACGTTGCCGAATTGCTCAAAGTAATTGGAGGCAAATACCGCTTCAAAATAAGATTTGCGCAGCCCTTCCGCGCCAGCATGAGCTTGTCCGATACCGATCGAGATATCAACCTCAAGCTGCCTTGCTGCTATCGCGCATAACTCTTCTCCGAATGCCGTAGTCGTCTCCTTCCATTCCGCGGCCGTCAGCGAGCTGGCTTTGTTTATGAAGATCGCCATATGGCGTTCGATTAAAGAGCTGACCATGCTGGTCGCCGCATTGGTTTTGGCAAATCCCCTGATCGTATCGTAAATTTTATGCTTATTGTCTATTATTATTTTCTCGGGAAAGGCGATTACGACAGCACAGCCTTGCGTTAGGGGGAAGCTAAGCCATTCGGACAATTGCTCAATATCGGTGTATGTAATTTGATCGAGCATAAACATCATCGCCAGCTCATTTTCTGCTAAGGGTAGCAATTGAGACAGCTTTTGCCTGAGCTCCAGCTCGTCTGAACGCTTCTTTTTTTCTAGTTCCAGCTCCTGAATGATCTGCTGAAGCGTTTGGACGACCTGCTCCCGCTTGGCTGGCTTGATCAGGTACTCCTTCACACCAAGAGAAAGCGCCTCTTTGGCATAAGCAAAATAATCATAAGCCGTCACCATGACAAATTTCGCATCCGGCAATTTATTTTTGATTTCGCGTATAGCCTCTAGCCCTTGAATGCCTGGCATATTGATATCCATCAATACGATATGCGGCCGATGCTCCTCTGCCCGCTCTATCGCGATACGTCCGTTTTCGGCATGGAGGATCTGAAACGTATTTGGCAGCATTCGCTCAATAATCCATTCCAAGCCTTCACGCTCAAGCGCCTCATCATCGGCGATCAACAGTCGGTACATAAATGTTTTTCACCTCCATTTTCCATTACGGTTGGTATCCGAATCGTAACCGTGGTTCCGTTGCCCAGCTCGCTTTGTATCTCGATTAGCTCATTGACGCCGTAAAACAATTGCAGCCGCTTAAACACATTTTTTGTGCCGAGTCCTGTTGAATGCTTGTGATTAGATTCAGATTCAAGCCGCAGCAACGATTGGCGAACCTCCTCGGTCATCCCGCTGCCATTATCTGATATGGATATGCGCATGTCATCCGATTCCCGCACTATTTCAACCCGAATGATCGCGCCGTTCTCCATATGCTCAATGCCGTGCATAAAAGCATTTTCTACGATAGGCTGGAGCGTTAACGCAGGAATGGACTGCTGCAGCGCAGACGGCTCGATTTCCATCTCAAGCTGAATGCGGTCGCGAAAGCGGGCCTGCTGTATGATGAAATAGCTATTGCGCTTTCAGCCGACACTGCCGCGAAGGCAGCTTGCTGCTGCTCCAAAAAAGTATCCAGCAAATTCATATAGCTCGTTATAGAAGTTGAGTGGATGGAGGTTGTTGACTCCGCTTGAAGCTGAGCGCGAAGCTCACTAGTTTATTTGAATGTTTCGTGTACAGTTCATGATTATGCTCGTTTGGATTTAGTAAATAGCTGTGAAGCGCTCCTAAGCCGTTCTCGGCGATCTGTGAAGTCTCGTTGTACAAGAGGAGGCGATCCATCATTTGATTATAGCCTTGCTCCACTATTTTTCCGCTTTGAAACAAAAAGAAGGTGATAAGATTGACGAGCAGAACGAGCAATGGGATGAAAATCAGCAGCTTCGTACGAATGGTCATGGGCTCGTTTCTCCAATTATATCATTTGAGGCTTGCCCTTCCTGAACCGTAATCTTCGTAAAATGCTGCTCGGGAAGCGGCTCGCCATGCACATAATCATTTAGAAGCGAAATGGCATCATAGCCCATGTTATAGGGCTGCTGAACGATGGATGCTTTGATTTTTCCGCTGGCGATCCGCTCCAAAGTTTCTTCCAAGGCGTCAAACGCAAAAATTTGCAAGCCGCTATGCCCGACTGCAACATCAAGCTGTGGATATTGGAGCAGCAGCTCTTCGGCTTCTCCGGCAGCCTGAAGACGAGAAATATTGGATGAACGAACATCAACAAGTGACAGCTCTGGTGACTGGGCGATAACCGAGCGGAAGCCTTCAAGTCTCAGCTGCTGATTAGGCGCTTGCTCATTACCGATCAGAACGGCAACCTGCCCCTTATGTCCGGCAGCTTTGGCTACGAGATTGCCCATTATTTTTCCGGCTTCGAGGTTGTTGGTGTCTACATAGGAAAGCCTTTGGCTGCCCGGTTCATCCGTATCTATTGTAATGACGGGAATATGCTTGCTTACAGCCTGATTAATGAGGTCCACGAATTGCGGATCGTTTATCCCTTGCACGAGCAATGCATCCGCTTTGGCTGCGATCGCTTTCTCCAGCAGTTTGATTTGCTCATTCGGATTAATGCGGAGCGGTCCTGTATACGTAAGCTTCATGCCGTATTTAGACGAAGCTTCCCTTGCTCCTTGTTCGATCGATCGCCAATAAGGATTGTTGAGCTCTTGCGATAGGAGTACAACATGGTAAGGCACTTTGTCGCTGGCTTCGCCAGAGAGAATAGGCTGCAGCAGCTCCCGTATTCGCAGCGTCGAGAACAAAAAGCTAAGCAGAAGGCTGGAAAATACTATAAATAATAGGGCGATTCCCATATTCCATTTTCGGTTGGACATAATACAGCTCCTTATAGCGTCCATTTCTATTGGATTATTATACAAGAACCATCCTACAATCAAAAGTCGGAGCGGAGGAGGAGAATGTTTTAGGTATACAGCAACCAAGTGAATTATTATAATTTAGTTAAAATTAGTTAAAAGGCAAAAAAATCATAGGAGAGAGGCGACATGATGGAGTTGTGGTCTTACCCGCTAGGCAAATTTATTAGGGAGGAGCATCCAACCTCAGAGCAGCGGAATCGTTGGATTTCTGACATTGCCCACTTTCCAACAATGCTTCGATTGACTGTACAGCATTTAAATAAAGAGCAATTACTTACTCCCTACCGGCCTGGCGGATGGAACGTCCAGCAGGTCGTGCATCATCTGGCCGATAACGATATGAACGCTTATATACGTTTCAAAAGAGCTTTAACAGAGGAAGGTCCGCACGCAGGTACATATCAAGAAAAATTATGGGCTGAACTAAACGACTATGAAGTAACACCGATCGATACGTCATTGATGCTGATTGAAGCACTTCACCAACGATTTGTTATCCTACTTCGATCGCTGTCATCGGATCAAATTCAACGCACTTTTGTAAGTCCGACACATGGCAAAATGACGCTAGATGTCGCAATACAGATTTTCGCATGGCATGGACATCACCATGTAGCCCAAATCGCTTCATTAATTGAACGAATGGGATGGGTTAACGGGTATCAAGTTTTTAAAAGCGAATAATGCAGTCATCGAAAATACTTAACATCCGCGTCCCGATTGGCAGCGTGCAGAATGGTTGAGTTTAAACGGAACTTGGTCTTTCTGGTTTGATCACGAAAATGCTGGACTTCAAGCGGAATGGCAAAAGTCGAACGGGCAGTCTTTTCAGTCACAAATTACAGTACCTTTCTCATGGTCAAGTCCATTGTCGGGCATTGGAAGCAATGATAAAGGGATTGCCTGGTATTATAGGGAGATTGAATGGGCGCCTCCAACTATAAATTCAAAAATATTTCTTAACAAAGCTAAATGCAAGTCGCTGCTTTAAGCTTCAACTCTCTGCAGAGCATGGCGGATTGGCGCTATACGGACGCAATGCAGGGCGGTATCCGATCGACATTATCGTTCATCTTAAAGGTTAATTCAAATTCATCATCAACAGAAAGAGGCAGCTTCGACCAGTTGCTTCTTTCTGTTATGCTTAGGCATTTCTTTTCACACCAATATGATACAATATATGTAAGTTTTTATCTTTAAGCAGAAGGAAGGTTAATGGCGTGAATACTCGTTCTATTCAGGAATCCGATTATTATGAAGTGATTCCAGTAATAAATGATTGGTGGGGCGGTCGTCAGATGACACAGCTACTGCCGCGCTTATTTTTTGAGCATTTTCAGAATACTAGCTTTGTAATTGAAGATGGCGGGAATATTGTTGCTTTCTTAATAGGTTTTATATCTCAAACACATAGCAATGAATCATACATCCATTTCATAGGTGTTCATCCAAGCTACAGAAACAGAGGCATTGCACGAGAACTATATGAACAATTCTTTAATAAAGTCCGTGGTTGCGGCTGTGATACTGTCCGCTGTATCACATCTCCAATAAACGAAGGCTCGATTAACTTCCATACACAGTTGGGATTTTCCGCCTCGGTTGCAGTCGACCATGATGGTCCAAGGCAAAATCGAATATTATTTGTAAAAAAGATTTCCCTTTAGTTGCATCCATGGCGCCAAGTAGGAATTGACCCACAAAAGTCGCTAATTTGTTAACGGTTTGCATGAAAATAACTTTGAATTATGATATAAATGAAGGGGAGAAATTGAAGGGGGGTACATATAGATGGGAGTTCCTGTTGGCGTTTGGATTTTTTCAGGCATTATCGTCGTGTTGCTCACTTGGCTGACGTTGTGGATCACAAAAAAGGCCTATTCCAAAAAATGGGATGAATCAGATACATAGTATCCTCAGTTAATGAGCAATCGTTTGAATAAACTGTACATGAGGCTCCTTGACCAAAGACAAGGAGTTTTTTGTATGTGGTTTTTTTTAATTTAATAATATTGGAAAAACGTGTATAATGTGGACAATGTTAATGTTGAAGGAGATGCTGTTCATTGATGCCCTATGAGCTTGCTCAGTCGCTCGTACATAAGAAAGAGAATCGCTATTATGTATTCGCGCTTATTTTTAGTATTATGGTATATCTGGCACTATTTCTTTCCATTATTTTTATTGCCATCATTCCTATTCTTATTCTTCTGCCGCTCTTCGCTCAGGCGATCATGCTGGCATCCATTCGCACGAATGGCGTACGAATTACGCCGAGGCAATTTCCAGAGGTATTCGAAATCGCGCAGGAGCAATGTGCTAGAATGGGCTTTGCAACCGTTCCGGACATATACATTATGGAATCAAGCGGCGTATTAAATGCATTCGCCTCGCGCTTCTTTGGCCGGAATATGGTTGTCCTTTATTCTGACTTATGCGAGATCCTTCAGACTGGGGTCGAGAAGGAGCTTGCGTTTATCATTTCACATGAGCTGGCTCACATCAAACGCAATCATTTAACGAAGCAGCTGCTGATCATCCCTGCATTATGGTTTCCGTTTATTGGCGAAGCGTATTCCCGTGCTTGTGAATATACATGCGATCGCATGGCAGCCTATTTTACCAATGATGCAGAAGCCGCGATGAATGGGCTCACGATTCTTGCAATTGGCAAAACGCTTTACAAGAAAGTCGATCGTGAACAATATTTGATGCAAAGCAGTCATGAAAAAGGTTTTTTTGTTTGGCTGGCTGAGAAGCTTTCAACGCATCCGCCCTTACCAAAGCGAATACACGCGATTCAACAGTTTGCCGGCATTTCGACTGAAATTGTTTTTAAGTCTACACGTTTAGGTGCAATAATCGCTCTAATCGCAGTACTTGTTTTGGCAGGATCGATTGCAGTCGGGGTCACTTTCTCAAAATCCATTGATACCTTTATAAGCTCGCTTGATGATACACCTTCGGAAGAAGAGCTGCTTGGAGCAGCCTCAGAGTCAGATCTGAAGCGTGTTCAATCTTTGCTTGATGCTGGTGTTAATCCAAATGCAGCAGACGAAGAGGGCTGGACAGCGCTCATGTGGGCCTCTCAATTTAATGAAACGGCGATAGGCGCAGCATTAATAGATGCGGGGGCAGATCTGGATTTGGTGGAGACGAGCTATGAAGAAACAGCGCTGACCGTTGCCTTGTACAATAGCAGCCTTGAGATGGTTGCGCTGCTGCTTGAAGAAGGTGCAAACCCTGATTTGCAGGATAGTGAAGGCTATACACCATTAATGACAGCTGCATCTAACGGTGATATAGAGGCTGCGAAGCTATTGCTGGAAGCCGGGGCAAATCCGTTGAAGGTTGATGAAATGGGATATACGGCAGAGGATTATGCGCTAGAAAATGGTTTTGAGGAAGTAGCTTTGCTGCTTCAACAAGGCAATGAAATATAAAAAAAGAAGCTTGATTGCTCAAGCTTCTTCATTCTATGTATATCGTTTCATTATGGATATGCTTGATGGTCGGGACGACACGATTTGAACATGCGACCCCCTGGTCCCAAACCAGGTGCTCTACCAAGCTGAGCTACGTCCCGCTAAAATAAGATGGTGCCGTCGAGAGGACTTGAACCCCCAACCTACTGATTACAAGTCAGTTGCTCTACCAGTTGAGCTACAACGGCACGTCGATTTCGTTAAACACAAGATGTATTATTGCATATAACTCGTACTAATTGCAACTGTTTTTTTAATTTTTTTTGAAGAGGATGATTGCGATGAAGGTTGTACTTGCTCCCGACTCCTTCAAAGGCTCAAGAAGCGCGGTTCAAATCGCAAATCGGATGGAAGAAGGCATCCGAAAAGTGTATCCAGAAGCAGTTATCGTAAAGCTTCCGATGGCAGACGGCGGCGAAGGCACTATGGAAATTATCGTGCAGGCTACCGGAGGCAATTTCGTAACCATACCTGTCCATAACCCTTTAGGCCGGATCATTCAAGCCAGATATGGCATTACTGGAGATAGACATACAGCAGTCATTGAGCTTGCGGAAGCGTCGGGTCTCGCATTGCTGCAAGGCGATGAGAAGAACCCGCTTATTGCTTCGACCTATGGCACTGGCGAGCTGATTCGGCATGCTCTTCGAGCAGGCTATCGCCAATTTATCGTTTGCCTTGGAGGCAGTGCGACCAATGACGGCGGCGCCGGTATGCTGCAAGCGCTTGGCATGAGACTTGTTGATGAGAGCGGCGCCGAGCTGCAGCAAGGCGGAGTCCATTTATCGAAGCTTGCGTATATGGATGATTCCAAATTGGAGAGCGGTACTCGGGAAAGCAAGTTTATAATTGCAAGCGATGTACGTAACCCCCTATGCGGCGAAAATGGCGCTTCAGCCGTTTACGGACCGCAGAAGGGTGCTGACCCAGAGGCGGTAAACCAGCTCGACCAAGCACTATTCCATTATGCTGATATGATTTGCAAACAAACGGGAGCTGACGTATCAAGCGTGCCTGGCAGCGGTGCGGCCGGTGGAACAGGTGCGGCCTTGTTGGCTTTTTTTGATGCTTCAATGCAAGCTGGCGCGCGTCTTGTCATGGATACCATCAAATTTGACGAACAGATACGTGATGCCGATTGGATTATTACGGGCGAGGGCAGATTAGATGGGCAGACCGGATCAGGCAAAGTGATTGAGGCTGTATGTGAGGCGGCAGCTGAACAGCAGATCCCAGTCATTGCGGTGTGCGGGGCGGTGGAAGCAAATGCGGCATACACGGCTAAGCTTGGTCTGCGCGCGTGCTTCTCACTTGTGCCTGGACCATGCACCGTCGAACAGGCCGTAGCCCGAACGGATGAGTGGATGAGCGAGAGGATGATCCATATTTTCAGCTTATTAGGAACAAATACACGGAATGGATAAAGATTTGATCTATTGCTGCCTAGTTGATTAAATGATGAGCAAGCGAAAGAGACGCTGCAACATGTTATGCTCTCCGAAAATCATCGTTGTAGACTAATCAGCCGTGAGAAAAAGCCTCCAACCACACCTTGAAGGCGAGTTGGAGGCTTAGCTTTCTTATGACCTGCACGACAACGGGGAACAAAAGAATCCAAGATAAGGCTTGGGACAGCCTCTTTATTATGTCGATTGTTGGATTAAGCCGTCTCGCCTTCGACTGCCGCTTCGTTTTGGTGAATTAGCATTTCGACCTTGCGAATACGGTTTTTGCTTGTTTCGCGAATGATGAATTTATAATTTTCGAAGAAATGCTCCTTGCCCGGCTTCGGATCGGCAACCTGGCTGTACAACCAGCCGCCAACCGTATCAACATCCTCTTCCTCGAAGTTCATGCCGGTTAGATCGCTAAGCTCGCTAAGAGATACTTTACCGTCCAGCAGGTAGCAATTATCTGCAAGCTGCTCGATTTCCTTACGCTCGTCGGCATCGAATTCATCTCGAATTTCACCTACGATTTCTTCCAAAATATCTTCGATCGTAATCAGGCCCGAAGTACCGCCGTATTCATCAACAAGTATGGCGATATGAACGCGCTCCAGCTGCATCCGTTTCAGCAGCATTTTAACTGGCGTAACCTCGGACACGCTAAGGACGGGGTGTACGAGCTTCTTGAAATCTAAATCGCGGTCGGTTTCATATTCAAGGAAAAGCTGCTTCGTATTGATCATACCCACGATGTTGTCCTTGCTCTCAAGCGCAACCGGGAAACGCGTATATTGCTCCTTGCGAATAATTTCCATGTTATCTGCTAACGATTTGTTTGTGTACAAGCAAATCATATCGGTGCGCGGCACCATAATTTCTTTGGCCAGCAATTCATCAAAGGCAAAGATGCGGCTTACATATCCATACTCTGTATTATTAATCTTTCCGCTTTGGTAGCTTTCGTTAAGAATGATTTGAATTTCTTCTTCCGAATGAGCTTCTTCATGCTCCGTGGCAGGCTTCAAACCGAACAGGCGAACCAGTCCGTTAGCCGAGCCGTTAAGCAGCCAAATGAAAGGATATAAGATTTTGTGGAATAAAATAATCGGTTTAGCTGTTAAAAAGCTAATAAACTCGGCTTTTTGAATGGCCCATGTTTTTGGCGCAAGCTCGCCGACTACGACGTGCAGGAACGTTACCGAAATAAATGCAATTAAAAAGGATAGAATATGACTGAGGTCATCATTTAAAGCAAAACGTTCAAATAAGGGTAAAAGCATTTTTTCAACTGTTGGTTCTCCCAGCCAGCCAAGCCCAAGTGCTGTGATGGTAATACCTAATTGGCAGGCTGACAAGTAGGCATCCAGATTACTCGTAACCCGTTGAACGGCAAGCGCGTTCTTCCGGCCCTCAAGCACTAACTGATCGATCCGACTGGAGCGAAGTCTAATGATGGCGAACTCCGTTGCGACGAAAAAAGCAGTTAATAAAATAAGAAGAGCAATCATGAATAAATTGAATCCTATACCCATTTTCGTTTCTCACTACCCTTTTATTTTTATATTTTTTTTATTCTTATGATCTACTATAACGAATGATTACAGGTTATGACAAACGCCATATGCAACGGTAACAGCCTTATAAACGCTTTAAGAGCGATTTAACGACGTGGAAAAGCTTATTCTCATTGATTTTCGAGTCTTTACAAGTGTCATTCTCCGGCATATGATGAGTTCATATGAACTTGAAATTCAGAACGTATGACGAAAGCGCGAGGAGGAAGGGATATGGAATCCTTTACGCTTACTCGAAAAGAGATGGCTTGCCTGCTGCTTGCTTTAGATGGAAAGTATAATTTAAAGCCTCTTCAGGTGCTGCAAGCCGCATGGACGAAGACGCATCAATATGATTTGGAAAAGGGAACAGGGCTGCCTGCATTTCTATCCACGCTGCTGCCGCCGATTATAGAGAAGCTAATCAAAGGCAATGAGCTCAAAGGCTTTTCGCTTCACGAAATTGCTGCTCTCGGCCAGCTGATCGAATATTCAAATCTGTCGATTACCTCCATGCAAAACTGGGTAAAGCGAGATTTTAAACCTTATTTTGATTGTCCGAAGGCGGGCAAAAAATATTCTCTAAACCAAGCTGCGTTATTGTTTATCATCGATGATTTAAAGTCAAATCTCGATTTTGAATCGATTCGCAAGCTGTTTGAGATCGTATTTAAGAAGCCGGAGGATGAGTCCGATGATTTAGTTGGACCTATTGAATTATATGCATCCTATACGAGTATGTTTGAGGAACTGGACGCAAATAACGATCATTTGCTCGATATTTCCGGCCATTTGAAGGAACATCCCCATCAGGATTCATTGACGGAGCATGTTATTCGTTCATCAGCGAATCAATTTGCAAGCAGATTGCCTAATTTAACGGACAACCAGCGGGAAGCGATTCGGAATATTTTGCTTGTCGCCGTCATTTCGATACAAACGTCCTATTTCCATTCCTTATCTAGGCGGTATTGCAATGCTACTCTATTTCTTAATCCGGAGTAAACTAGTTCAAAAGCTGTCCGCCTCCTGTGGCTGGATAGCTTTTTTTGTTTTTTTCTTAGAGAAGCAGCTCATCGAAATGGACAAGAAATATCTGCCGAAAGCGAAGGAGAAAGCATGTGTGTTTATTGTGTAATTAAGGAATTATTGTTCCATCTAACCGTTCAGCCTTGTGCTGGGCGTTTTTAATATCATTTCTAGCACTTGGATAAATCGCCAATTTGTGATGTAAAAGAGGGATAACCTAGTGAAATGCCGAATTGAATGGTGGAATTAAACAAATAAAATAAAACCTCTATGGGGGATACGATGAGCAATTTGAATTTTCAAGTTAATTTACAAGGCATGATTGAACTTCTTTCCAAACATTTATATTCGAATCCCGGCGTATTCGTAAGGGAATTGATGCAAAATGGCGTTGACGCCATAACGGCGCGCAATCGGCTCGGCCATCGTTTTGATGCCCGCGTTACGATAGAGCTATATGCTTCTCGCACGATTGCGGTCCATGATAATGGAATTGGTTTAACTGAATCGGAAATCCATCGTTTTTTAGCACAAATCGGAAGCACCTCGAAGCGTGAGGAACTGGATGCAGCGGATGATTATATCGGGCAGTTTGGCGTAGGATTGCTTTCCTGCTTCGTTGTCAGCGGAGAGATTGTTGTCATAACCCGCTCTGCGCTTGAAGGGGATACTCTGGAGTGGAGAGGGCGGCCAGACGGGACCTACTCCATTCGCAAGCTTGAGAAGGATGCGCCGATCGGAACTACTGTGTTTTTAACGAGTAAGGAAGGTTATGAGGATTACTACGAATGGGATCGATTATCGGAGTTGATGACACATTATGGTGAGTTTCTGCCTGTTCCGATAGAATTATCCGAGCAGAACGCCAACATAACGATTAATAAAGATACCCCTCCTTGGTTGATGAATAAACAAGAAGCGCTTGAATTTGGCGAGTATGAAATGAATCAGAACTTTGTGGATGCTATCCCGATAAAATCGGTCATTGGCGAGCTTGAGGGCGTTGCCTATATTCTGCCTTATGCCGTTAGCCTGCAAGCGGAGAAGAAGAATAAAGTATATGCGAAGCGAATGCTGCTCTCGGACCAAATCAATAGTTTGCTGCCGGATTGGGCTTTTTTTGTTACCTGCATAATCAATACCAATGGGTTAAGGCCAACGGCGTCCCGTGAAGCTTTTATGGAAAATGAGCTATTTTATTCGGTAAAGGATGAGCTAGGTGAATGCATTAAGCGATATTTGATCGAGCTATCTGAGACTAATTCGGACGTGTTCGAAAAAATGGTTCGGATCCACTATAACTCACTTAAAGCGATGGCTGTCGAGGACGAGGAGCTTTACCGACTGTTTATTGGATCCTTATCCTTCGAGACCTCGTTTGGCATGATGAAGATGAGAGATATTTTGGCGCAAACCCGACAGATCATCGTCTCCTCAACACTTGATGAGTTCAGGCAAGTCGCGCGGGTAGCTAAAGCGCAAGAGGTGATGGTTATTAATGGCGGCTATGTGCATGATTTTGAACTGGTGCGCAAGCTTTCCGAGCTTGATGAGAACATCGAGGCAACTGTGCTCGACCCGATCAATTTCTCTAATTATTTTCAAGATGTTTCTGCCGGTGAGCTGGAAGTCGTTCGCTCGTTTTTGGAGCTGTCGGACCGATTGTTGGCCCCGTATCAATGCAGAAGCGTAGTAAAACGCTTCGAGCCTGCTGACTTAGCGGCACTGTACAACACGAATGATGAAGTGAATTTTTTGCGCATGGCTGAGCAGACGAAGGAAGCGGCGAATGACTTGTTTGCAGATATCATTGATGTCGTCATTCATGAAATGTATGAGCTTCCAATGGCCAGACTTTGTTATAACTTCAACAACCCGCTTATTTATAAGGCGATGATAAGTCAAAATGAAGATATGCAGAAGTTATGCATTGAGATCGTGTATACGCAAGCCTTGCTCCTTGGCAATTATCCACTAGGTCCGGAGGGGCTGAAGCTTATGAACCAGTCGTTCATACAGGTGCTTGAGATTGGACTGAGTCAGGCAGGTGAGAGCAAGACATGAAGCAGCGATATGATCAATTGCGAAGTGACGCTTGGAGTTTGCCTGAAGGGAAGCAGAAGCTTGCGGTGCTGGAGGAAGCCATTCGAATTGCTGATCTGTATATGTCCAAAGAGGATGCGTATCATTCCCGCATGTCCTATTCATCGGCTGCGCTTGATTCCGGCTTTCAAGAAAGATTTCTCGTGTCGTTTGCATGGTGCCTGACGCAATTTGAGAAGGAGCCTTCCACGTATTACAGCTTCTCAATCATTTGGCATTATAAATGGTTTGTTAATCAGATATGGCGTTTTCCGCAATTTGGTGCAGCCCAAATCCAAGCCATTATTGATGATTTCAAGGCAAAATGCCTACAATACGGTCACAGCTTGCGTCCCTATTTTCAAACCCTTCATCGATATGCGCTATCCCGTGGCGATATGGAAGCAGCTCAACTGAATTATGACCTATGGCGTAAAACGGCAAGGGATGGCATGTCAGATTGCAGCGCTTGTGAACAGAACAGCTCTGGTTATTATCACTTCACAGCTGGCAGATATCGACGCGGGTTGCAAGCGATGAGACCCATAATGGATGGCCGAATGACTTGCAAATCAATTCCGCAAAATACGTACAGCCATCTTCTGCTCCCATTGCTTGAGACCGGGCAAGCAGAAGAGGCTGTGAAGATAGCGAAAAAAGGTGCGCGATTGCTGAAGGGACCAGGCTATTTAGAAGAATATGGCAACTTTCTCGCTTACTATACGGCAACGGATATCCATAAAGCGGCAAAGTGGTTCGAGCAAACAATCGCTTATGCAGTGGAAACTAAAGTAGGATGGGATCGTTTCTTATATATGAGCTCAACGCAAGCTTTTCTAATGAAATGGCATGAACAAAAACGTCGCAGAAAGCTGAACGTGGGCAGCAAGATTACTTATGAAATGATCGAGCAAGATGCCAAATCATTAGCGCAAGCTTTTGACCGGAGAAACGAAAATAATTATTGCACGGAGCTGTTAAAACAGAGAATGAAACAAGTCCAAAAGTTGAGCAACAGTTGACCCATCGGTTGACGGAAAGCAAATGGAAGTGGTTCAATTGAACTAACGATTTTAAGTCATCAGAGAGGCAGTGGCTCATTTGTTCTCCAATATGATTAACGATCTGTGGGATTATGATAATGGCACCGATTCTGCTGCTCAATCAACGGAACGGTTGCGCTTGGCATTATGACAGAGAAGGATTTGACGCCAGCGGGCAGTGTGTCCGTGCATGGCCAGACGGTTATTGCAGAATGGTCGCCAATAACGATTGAAATTAAAGAGTAAGCTGTTGTGAAGGAGCTGCGCTATGTTGTTCGTTCTTGTTGCACTGTGGGCTATTGCAGCCATTATATGGCTCTCAGACCGGCAAGCATCCATTAATCATTGGTTAGGCGCAGTAGCGTTCAGCGGAGGGGCGGGAGCGCTTGCCGCCGTCCTGGATCTGCAATGGCTTCCTGCTGCAGCGGATGCGGGAATGAATGAGGTAGCGCAGCAGCTCCTCTATCGCTTGCAAGCGATCTCTTCGTTGGCTTCTTATTATGGCTTGCCTTATTCCTTCGCGCTGTTCGCCGTCGCTTACCGACCTGTTCGTCTATCGAAGCGGCTGCAGCAGCTCCTGCCTTTTTTGCTGCTTATACCCATCGTATTGTGCATTATATTTACGCCCTTCTACACGGAAATGTACCCCATTACATTCAAAATAGTAGCCTGGTGGTCAGTGCCTTACATTATTTATGGCGCGGTCCAAATTCTGCTTAAGCGACAGCTGCATGCCTCCTTCTCTCGTACGCATTGGATCATCTGCTCGGCAGTGCTGCCTCCAGTCATGTTCTGTATGGTTATGAATTACGTACTGCCAAGCTTCGGCATGCTGCGCATGTGGGTTTATAATACATGGATAGTCGGTTTAGGCGTAACGGTATTTGTCATTGGTTTATTCACATACGGCTTTATGGGTGTACGGGTCAATATCGATCGGCGGAGATACGATTCTACGCTCAGAGCGGTCACGTCGGGTACGGCCATCCTCAATCATGCGATTAAGAACGACGCGGGCAAAATGCGACTATTTTCAGAGAAAATGAAGGCTTATGCGATCGAAACAGATCAGCAAGAGCTGCTAGCCGATATTGAGACGGTGCTTCATGCTTCTAGGCATATGCAAGAGATGCTCCAGCGCGTTCATCGCCGAACAGAGGATTTGGTGCTGCGCGTTGAAGCAACGGATTTGGCAGCGTTAATCGAGCAAACGATGAATGGATACCGACCCGTTCTTGGCAATATCACGCTCCATGCTTCGCTAATCGAAGGATGGAGCTGCCGTATTGATCCGGCACAGGTAGGGGAGGCATTAGGCAATATCATTGCGAATGCTTTGGAGGCGATGAAGAACAACGGCGAGCTGTATATCCATTTAAGTGAGACGAAGCGGGAGCTCGTTATCGAGGTGCGAGATACAGGCCCTGGCATGATCAAGAGCGAACTAACGAAGGTGCTTGAACCTTTCTATACGACAAAAAGCGGAAGCGACACCAATTTTGGACTTGGACTGCCCTATGCGTATCACGTCATGCGCAAGCATAAGGGTATGCTGGAGCTGCGAAGCAAGCCGGGTGTCGGCACATCCATCTACATGACGTTTCCTAAACGAAGCGTGCAAGCAGAACGAGCGGCGGAGAAAGAAGCCGAGAGGAGAGAAGCTCATGGATAATATTAGGTTATGGATCGTTGAGGACGATCCCGATTGGCTTCGCGGACTTGTGGCGTATTTAAACAAGGAGCCGGATATCAGCGTCGTCTGGACGGCGAGCAGAGCGGAGGAGGTAAGGGAAGCACTCCTTGCGGGCAAACAGCAATCGATCCAGGCGGATGTTGTATTGATGGACATTATGCTGGATGGCAGACCGGAGGGCGTACTGCTTGCCGAGGAGGCTGCCGTATCTACTGGAGCGAAAGTCATCATGCTGACATCCATGGAGGAGAAGGAGCTCATCTTCCGTTCCTTTCAAGCGGGAGCTATCGATTATCAAATCAAATCGGATTTTGAAAGCCTCCCTAATGCCGTAAGGTCAGCCTTCCGAAGCCAATCTCCGATCAACGCAGCCGTTGCAGATCGGATGCGCGAGGAATTCCGGCGGCTGAAGCAGCTTGAGCGCGAGTTCGAAGTGAAGAAGCTAAGCGATCTGATCACACCTTCGGAGCTTCAGCTGCTCGACCTGATTGATCAAGGCTATACGCAGCCGCAAATTGCCGACAAGCTGGTCGTATCGATCCGTACCGTCAAAAACCATGTCAATCATATTCTAAAGAAGCTGAATTTGACCGGATCACGCGAAGCTGCCAATAAAGTGAAAGAAATGGGCTTATTCCATAAGAAGAATGACGAGGATAGTACCAGATAATGTTGGTACTATTTTTTTGTGCCATTTTTTTCATAATAGAAAGAGAAGGGAGGGTTTTATGATGGTGTTTGAGATGTTTTCAGCCGCTCATTTTGCCGGATTGTCAGCGGCCATTATTGTATTTATCGGCATTATCGTATTTCGCAAGCCTATGAGGGAGCCGGCGGTGAACCGAAAAGTACGTTATGGGCTGGCAATACTGTTAATCGTCTGCGAAGCCTCCCTTCAGCTATCCTACTTCCTGGATCATAGGTGGGGAGCTTACTCATTGCCCTTTCAGCTTTGCAGCCTGATGGTGCTAGTTAGTGGGTTAATGTTATTTTCGAATAAAAAAAATCTTTACGACGTCGTTTTCTTTCTCGGAAGCATGGGGGCTCTGCAAGCGCTTTTGACCCCCAATTTAGACGAAACGTTTCCTCATTTCCGTTATTTTCATTTCTTTATCGCGCATATCGGAATCGTTGGCGCTGCTTTGTTTATTATGGCCGTGGAGCGATACCGTCCAACCTTTCGTTCTGTCCTGAAAGCAATGGTTTGGCTTCATGTGCTCGCTGTGCCGGCGGCCATTACGAACGTCGCCACGGGGACAACTAACTTTATGTTTTTGGCGCAGAAGCCCGGTACAGCATCCTTGCTTGATCTGCTGGCGCCATGGCCTTGGTATTTGCTGCAGCTTGAAGTCATCGTGTTTGCCATATGCACACTGCTATACGCGATCGTCTGGCTAATGCACATCGTTGTACAGACATCCAGCGAGACATAATTCTTTTGCCGATGGGGATAATGAAATCGTCTGGTTTGACAACTGGAACAATATATAATAAAGCAACTAACGTAAAGTAACTAACATAAAGTAATTAAAAATCTCGATTTGACCAGCTAACTTTTTAGCAGAAGGTTATAGCATCGCAAATCGGCTGAAACAAGACATTTGAGAGGCAGGAGAATTAATGACATCAGAAGCATTTTTGGACGCAGTTAAAGCAAGACGCACATATTACGGCATTAGCAAAGAAGCTGTAATCTCCGATGAGAAAATTGTGGAATTGGTTCATGAGACAGTCAAGCACACGCCATCAGCCTTCAACTCACAAAGTGCGCGAGTAGTCGTATTGCTTGGCGAAAATCATGATAAGCTATGGGATATTACAACAAATACGCTTCGAGCTATCGTTCCTGCAGATTCATTCGAATCTACTGAGCAAAAAATGGGCTCCTTCAAAAGCGGATACGGCACGGTCTTATTTTTCGAAGATAAAAAGGTAGTAGACGGCCTAATGAAAAGCTTCCCGGCATATGCGCAAAATTTCCCGATCTGGTCGCAGCAATCCTCAGGCATGCATCAATTGGTGGTGTGGACTGCGCTTGAGAAGGAAGGTTTTGGCGCTTCGCTTCAGCATTACAATCCACTAATCGACGATGAGGTTAAATCAACATGGTCATTGCCTGATTCTTGGCAGCTGATTGCGCAAATGCCTTTCGGCAAACCGACAGCGGAGCCTGGGGAGAAAACGTTTCAACCGATCGATGAGCGCGTGAAGGTATTTAAGTAAAATTGTGAAAATACGGAAAAAGAGCCGAACAGGAGTTTCCAAGACCTGCTCGGCTTTTTTATGCTTAATTTGGGCAACACTCCAATAAAACTGGTTAAATGGGGAGAACAATATAGGGAGACTGGCTGTTTGCTCTAAAAACATGTACAATAAAAACCGATATACATAAAGTGAACATGACCGCATATACGAATGGATACAGCTGGGAGGAAATCATGAGTATCGACCCTCGGATTATTAAAACATTATTGCAGCTGCAGCTTTCTCCAAGCTTGAATTTGCAAGCAGCAGCCAATCCATTGCAAGCGACGGCGGGCGATGGCTCTGCTTCCTTATTTGATACGCTATTATCTCAATATATGTCCGACAGCTCGGTTGGAAATGGCAGTGCTGCTCCTATACTGCCGGCAGATGCGTTAGCTCAGCTTTCCACGCTAAGCAGTCTTCCGAATGTTTCCTACAGCAGTCTTGGCGAAGCAAGCAGCTCACCAAGCGAATATGACGAGCTCATCGAGCAAGCATCCGCCAAGTATGGCGTAGATCCTGCCTTGATCCAAGCGGTCATCAAGACCGAATCCGGCTTCCGTTCGGATGCGCAATCCGGTGCAGGCGCTAAGGGTTTAATGCAGCTGATGGATGGAACGGCAAGAGGGCTTGGCGTCACCGATCCTTTTGATCCCGCGCAGAACATTGAAGGTGGAACCAAATATTTATCGCTGCTGCTGAAGAAGTATAACGGGAATGAACAGGTTGCCTTGGCAGCCTATAATGCTGGTCCTGGCCGCGTTGATCGAACAGGCATACAGACCAACGAGCAGCTTATCGAAAATCTTGAGGCGCTGCCGGAAGAGACGCAGCGATATGTTGCAAAAGTGCTTCAAGCCAAGTAAATCGGCAGCAATAAGATCACGATTTGGTTTTCTGCCACACAGGCGGAAACAATCGATGATCTTTTTCTTTTTTGGAAAGGAGACATGAGTACGATGCTATACTTTGATCACTGTGCTTCAACGCCGCCTTATGAAGAAGTCGTGCACACGATGATGGAGGTTATGAAGTCGCAATTTGCAAACCCTTCATCCCTTCACCGCGCTGGCACTGATGCTGATAAATTAATTGAACGCTCGCGCGCACTCCTTGCAGAGCAGCTGCAAACGACTAGAGGGAATTGGGTATTTACATCAGGCGGAACCGAATCCAACAATTTAGCGATAAAAGGTGCAGCGCGCCAATATGCTGGCAGAGGCAAGCATTTGATTACGACACAGATTGAGCATGCCTCCGTCTATGAGTCGTTTGCGCAGCTGGAGCAAGAGGGGTACCGCGTCACTTATTTGCCGGTCAGTGAATCAGGACATGTTCGTCTAGAGCAATTGGAAGAGGCACTGACCGGCGACACGATTCTGGTTAGCGTTATGCATATCAACAATGAAATCGGATCGATTCAGCCAATAGAGGAATTCGGACGGCTGCTCAAGCGATATCCGAAGACGTTGTTCCATGTTGATGCCGTGCAAAGCATCGGCAAGCTGCCGGTTCGCATCGAGGACTTTGGGATTGACTTGCTGAGCGGTTCGGCTCATAAGCTGCGAGGTCCAAAAGGGGTTGGCTTTCTCTATGTCCGAGAAGGTGTTGCGCTGCAGCCTATGCTTACGGGAGGCACGCAGGAATTCGGTTATCGCGCCGGCACACAAAATGTGCCAGGCATCGTTGCATCCGCCAAGGCGCTACGGATGTCGCTTGAATCCATGGAGCAGCGAGAACGGCGTATGAAGCTGCTGAAGCAAAAGCTCATTCATCATATTGAGGGAATGCCGGAGCTTAAGCTGAACGGGGCTGAGCCTTCTGCTTCGCATATTCTTCATTTCTCATATCCGGGCATGAAGCCTGAGGTCATCATTCATATGCTTGAGCAGCATGGTATAATGGCTTCAACCAAATCTGCCTGCTCCTCCAAGGACGACAAACCGAGCCGTGTGCTGCTCGCTATTGGAGCGAGCCGCGAGCAGGCTGCGGGCGGGGTGCGAATCAGCTTTGGGGATGAACACGAGGAGCGGGATATAGATGCTTTAGGCGTGGCGCTTCGTCATGTCGTTAAGCAATTGAAGCCGCTCGAGAGGAGATTGACTTAAACTTGCATTATGATCAAATTGTGCTCCGTTACGGAGATTTAATGGTAAAGGGAAGAAATCGAAATAAATTTGAGAAGCGAATGCTTGACCAAGTGAAGCAAGCATTGCTCCCTTATGACAATATTACTTATTTCAAATCCTTTGGGCGCCTGTTTGTTAAGCTGAATGGGCATGCGCATGAGCCTGTTGCGAATCGACTGAAGGATTTATTTGGCATCGTTTCGTTAAGTCCGGTTATCAGCACAGAACTGGACCTTGAGAAAATTCGGGCTGCCGCACTGGCACTAATGCAGGCGCTGCCAGAGAAACCGGCAACCTTTAAAGTAAGCGCCAAGCGTGCGTGGAAGCCATTTCCTCATAATTCGCAAGAGATGAATCATTTGGTTGGCGGATTTGTACTGCAGGCTATGCCTGGACTGAAAGTGAATGTGAGCAAGCCTGATATTGAATTGCGAGTCGATATTCAAGAGGAAGCGACGTATATATTTTGCGACGTTATACCCGGTGCAGGCGGATTTCCATTCGCCTCGAACGGCAAAGCGATGCTGCTGCTCTCTGGCGGCATAGACAGTCCTGTAGCAGGCTGGCTGGCGCTGCGAAAGGGGCTGGAGGTGGAAGCAGTCCATTTCCACAGCTACCCGTTTACAAGCGATCAGGCGAAGGATAAAGTGATTGAGCTTGCAAAGCGCTTGTCTTATTTCAGCGGCGAGCCAATCAAGCTGCATCTTGTTCCTTTTACTGAAATCCAAACGACTTTGGTTCAAGCCAAAAGCGATAATCTTATTATCACTTTGATGAGAAGAGCTATGCTTCGCATAACAGAGCAGTTAGCTGAACGCAGCGGTGCGAATGGCATCGTGACGGGTGAGAGCTTGGGGCAGGTAGCAAGCCAGACACTTCCGAGCATGAACGTAATCGGCCGCGCAACGGAGCTGCCGCAGCTTAAGCCGCTTATCATGATGGACAAGCATGAGATCATACGTTTAGCGGAGAGAATCGGAACGTTTGAGACGTCGATTTTGCCCTATGAGGATTGCTGTACCTTATTTTTGCCAAAATCGCCTACCACGAATCCGAATCTTAGAATCGTAGAGAAGCTTGAGGCGCTCATTCCTAATTATTCGCAATTGCTTGCGGATGCAGTAGAAGGAACAGAGCTGCTGCATCTTACTCCTGAGCTTCAGACATCCGTACAAACGGCAGGCGAGGATAGCTGGTTCTAGCATTTAAATGATAAAGCGATAAAAAAAGCAGCAATCCCGTCAAAGGGATTCGCTGCTTTCTTGTTGTGCTTGTTTTTTCTTGCGCATATTAGTCAATAAACCAGCAATAATCGTAATAGCAACGATAATGACAACGAATGTCCAGAAGACCAGCTGATTTTCGAAAAATGATTTGAATGATTTTTCATGCGTTATCATCTTGGCAGCCGTATAAGCAAGCACCGCAGAACCGACATAAACGATCCATTCGAAACGATTGATTAGTTTGATGAAGATCGTGCTGCCCCATACAACGACGGGTACACTAATAATTAATCCAAGGATGACCAGAAGCGTATCGCCATGTGCTGCACCTGCAACCGCGATAACGTTGTCGATTCCCATCGCCGCATCGGCAATAATAATCGTCCGTATCGATTGCCAAAGCGTGTTGCCTGATTTAATGCCGTCATGGGCATCTTCCTGTACGAGCAGCTTGTATGCGATCCATATCAGCAGGAGGCCTCCTACAAGATTTAGCCAAGGAACGTTCAGGAGCTGAACGACGAGCAAGGTGGCAATAATTCGAATACCGACTGCACCGGCTGTTCCCCAAATGACGGCTTTCTTTTGCTGATCCTTCGGCAGGTTCCGTGCTGCGAGCCCTATAACAATGGCGTTGTCTCCGGCCAAAATAAGGTCGATGAAAACGATGGTCAGCAGGGCGGAGAAAAACTCGACTGAAAATAGCTCCATAAGAAATCTCTCCCCTTCCATAAACAGGAATTCCTAAGTCTCCAATAAATACGCTTGCTGGTGAAGATGGATTCATTATTTTTTGGACATAATCTTCATAGCTTGTTCATACCTCTGATAAGAGGGGGGATGCAGCTTGGACAGCGTTATTGTATTTATCGAAATCGTCTTAATTAATGTATTGCTGAGCGGAGATAATGCTATTGTTATCGCCATGGCGAGCGGTCAGCTCCCGCCAGAGCAGCGAAAGCGCGCCGTTTGGTGGGGGGCACTCGCTGCAGTAGGGCTGCGATGCATTTTAACTTTGGTAGCCATAAAGCTGCTGCAGGTGCCTTATTTGCAAGCAATCGGAGCTCTGCTGCTGTTCTATATCGCAGTGAAGCTGCTCGCAGAGGCTGGCGGGCAACAGGATTCACATTCTGTAAAAAAAGCGAAGACGATCGGTCAAGCGATCTGGACGATCGTAGTAGCTGATTTCATTATGAGCCTTGATAATGTTCTGGCAATTGCCGCTGTCGCTGATGGCGATCCAATTCTAATTTTGCTCGGAATTGCCCTGAGCATTCCTATGATCATTTGGGGAAGCCAGATGCTCGGGACACTACTGCAAAAATTCCCTGCCTTATCTTATATTGGAGCTGCTTTGCTTGCCTATGCGGCTGGAGAAATGCTTATGCATGATCCCGGCCTCGACAAACTGCTCTTTCACGGCTCCAAAACGCTTGCCGAAGCGATTCCGCTTCTTTGTGTACCGCTTGTAATTGCGTTAGCAGTTGTCAAAAAAAAGCCTATTTTATAATGTTTATGACATGCCCCGTTTACTCAAAATATTGAGGGACGGTTTTTTTTTGCTTATACCCTCGCTACGTACTGGTATTTTTGCCTCAGTTCCATTAAACTAATATAGATAAAAACTGTCGTCTTTCGTCAAGATATGCGATTGGCGTTGTAAGGAGCGGAAGCGCAAATGCCTAATAACAAATATTCCGCTGGAATTATTTTGCTGTTAGCCGGGGTCGTAATATTGTTCGGCAAGTTAGGTGTATTCAGCTTTTTGGGCGCTATCTTCTGGCCGCTGCTCGTGTTGATTCCTGGAGTGCTTCTGCATGTTCTTTACTTCGGGCGATTAGTTCCTGCGGTCGTGCTTGTACCAGGCGGAATGCTCGTCGTATATGCCCTGCTGTTTGTCGTATGCAACCTTTTTGGATGGGATAGCTTGAAATATTTGTGGCCGCTGTTTATTTTTGGCGTAGCAGCAGGCCTTTACGAATATTATTTGTTCGGTTCATCCAGACCGCGTGTTGTGCTCACGGCATCGATTGCGCTTGCTGCCGCATCGGCCGTGTTCGTTATTTTAGTACTTTTGTGGAGCTGGGGGATTTATGCGATTGCTGTTGCACTAATTGCGGCAGGTGTTTGGATGATGCTAAGCAAGCGCAGACGTTGGTAACAAGATTTAAATAAAAAACAATTGGAGTGGATTACAAGTTATGCAAGCAAGAGAGAACTTACGAAATATCGCTATTATTGCCCACGTTGACCACGGTAAAACAACGTTGGTTGACAAGCTGCTTCAACAATCAGGTACGTTTCGCGATCATGAAGCAGTACAGGAACGCGCAATGGATTCTAACGATCTAGAGCGTGAACGCGGTATTACGATTTTGGCAAAGAACACAGCAATCAACTACAAAGATTATTTGATCAACATTGTAGATACGCCTGGACATGCTGATTTCGGCGGCGAGGTTGAGCGTATTATGAAAATGGTTGACGGCGTGCTTTTGGTCGTTGATGCGTTTGAAGGCTGTATGCCGCAAACGAAATTCGTTTTGCGCAAAGCGCTTGAATCGAACCAGACGCCAATCGTTGTCGTGAATAAGATTGACCGTCCGAACGCTAGACCACAAGAGGTTGTAGATGAGGTTCTTGATCTATTTATCGAGCTAGGCGCGAATGACGAGCAGCTTGAGTTCCCGGTTGTATATGCATCTGCGCTAATGGGTACTTCCAGTCTTGATCCTGAGAAACAAGATGAGAACATGGAAGCTCTATACGAAACAATCGTCAGCAACATCCCATCGCCAACTGAGGACACTGAACAACCATTGCAATTCCTAGTAACATTGCTTGATTACAACGAGTACCTTGGCCGTATTGCAGTAGGTCGCGTTAACCGCGGCATCATCAAGCAAGGCCAAACCGTTGCAGTAATGACACGTGAAGGCGGCAATAAACAAGCAAGAATTGAGAAGCTGTTCGGTTTCGTAGGTTTGAAGCGCGTTGAGATCGAGGAAGCAGGCGCTGGCGATATCATCGCAATCGCAGGTATCCGTGAAATCAACATCGGTGAGACGATTGCTGATCCTCAGAAGCCAGAAGCTTTGCCAGTTCTAAAAATCGACGAGCCTACGCTTCAAATGACTTTCCTTGTCAACAACAGTCCTTTTGCGGGCCGTGAAGGCAAATGGGTTACATCCCGTAAGCTTCGTGAGCGTCTATACAAAGAGCTTGAGACAGATGTAGCGCTTCGCGTTGACGAAACAGACAGCCCGGATGCATTTGTCGTTTCCGGCCGTGGTGAGCTTCACCTTGGGATTCTGATCGAGAACATGCGCCGTGAAGGCTTCGAGCTTCAAGTATCCAAACCTGAAGTTATCATCAAGGAAATTGATGGTTCGAAGAAAGAGCCTTACGAGCGTCTACTAATTGACACGCCTGAAGAAAGCATGGGCGCTGTTATGGAGAGCCTTGGAACACGCAAAGCAGAAATGCTTAACATGATCAACCATGGCAATGGCCAAGTTCGTTTGGAATTCAGAATTCCTGCACGCGGCTTGATTGGATACCGTACACAATTCTTGACTTTGACACGCGGCTACGGCATCATGAACAATGCTTTCGACAGCTATGGTCCACTAGCCGGCGCTGGCGTAGGCGGCCGTCACCAAGGCGTTCTGGTAGCAAGTGAGAACGGAACATCGACATTCTACGGCATGATGGGCGTAGAGGATCGCGGAATTCAGTTCTTGGAGCCGGGTACTGAAATTTATGAAGGCATGATCGTTGGCGAGCATACTCGTGAGAATGACATCATCGTCAACATCTGTAAAGTAAAACAATTGAACAACATTCGTTCTGCTGGTAAAGACGATACCGTTACATTGAAAAGTCCTCGCCTGTTCTCGCTTGAGCAAGCGCTCGAGTACTTGAATGATGACGAGTATTGTGAAATCACGCCGAAGACGATTCGTCTGCGCAAGAAAATTTTGAACAAAAGCGAGCGCGAACGTGCGGACAAAAACCGCAAAAACGCACAAGCCAGCGTTTAAGAGCCAGTCACTTAACAAACGTAAGGTTTTGCTCGCGCAAAGCCTTGCGTTTTCTTTAAAATATAAGTGGGATTATAAGTTAATAACTTATAATCCCACTTACATTTCACAGTGAAACGATTGCTGTGCAACTAAAATGCGGCGAAGGCCGTTAACAATGGAGAAGGAGGTATGCTGCATGCAGGCTTGGTTAAGCGATCATAAGCTGATTTCTTATTTGATCATTCTTGGCTTTACGATATACATATTCAATAAAGTGTTTCGTGCTCAGCAGAAGCTGCCGTTGTTGAAAGAGATTTTGGTCTACGCTTTGATTGCGTTTGGCTCCTTTGTTTTGATGATTTTGCAGGTAGATAAACTTCCGATCATTCAATGTATGGGAGTAGCGGTTCTAATGATGCTCATGCTTCGCGGGCGACAATTGTATGACAAGTGGAAGGGCAACAAGGCCGGAGACAATGCCCCTCAGAATGCGGAATCAGGCAAATGAAGCTAGAGGACGCTCTTTTTAACTGGCTGCAAATTAAGCTGGTTGCGGATGCCAGGGAAGATGATCAAGCAGCCCTCGACACGCTCGTTTTTTTTGAGCAAATTTTGACAGAGGATCATGGCTTGTCGAGCTTTGTCATAACGAAGATTGACGATACGATGATACATTTGAAATACGAGAAGGATGGCCGCGCCAAGCTGCAGTTCTATCCTCGCGAGGCCTGCGAGCAGCTATTGACGGACATTGAATCAAATCCAAAATTCAACTGAACTTGAAGGTGGCACATATGAGCAAGGGTTCAACGGAATTACCTCCAAGGGCGGGAGCGCGTCAATCAGCAAAAGCTAAAAAACAAAAGCCGCGCAAAAAACGCTCGGTTTGGAAAACGATCTTTGTGATGCTGTTTGCGGTGCTTATCCTAATAGTTTTGGCTTTAGCTTATTTGGTGTTTAAGGCGGATGAAGCCGTAGATAAAATCGCAGCACCTAGCGGTAATGAGGTAGTAATACCCGCAGGAGAATCGGTTAAGGAGAAAGCAGTTGCTCTACTGTTGATGGGCCTTGACTCGCGTTCTCATGGAGGCGGCTTGAACACGGATGTCATGATGGTAGCCGTATTTAACCCGAATTCCAAATCGGCAACGATCGTTACGATTCCGCGTGATTCGAGCATCGATGTTGAAGGCTATAGAGAACGCAAAGCCAATAGCTTTTACGCTGATTTTTATATGAACGCGCTTAATAAGAAGGATCTGAATAAAGAAGCGGCTTATGCTGATGCCAAGCAAGAGGTCCGCAATGTCATGAGCAAGCTCTTCAATATTGACATCAAATACTCCGCGGTAATTAATTTCCAGGGCTTCGCAGATGTTGTAGATGCACTGGGCGGCGTGGAAGTTGATGTTGATATGCGAATGAAGTATAAGGATTCAGCAGACGGCACCAATATCGATTTGGAGGAAGGCGTTCAACTGCTGAGCGGCGAGAAGGCGCTTGATTTCGTCCGTTATCGCAAATCCAACAACGGTAAAAATATGTCCAGCGATTTTGACCGCAATGCAAGACAAAGCCAAGTTATTGGCGCTCTTACAGACAAAATGAAATCTTTGGATGGTGTAACGAAGATTGGTTCGGTATTCGAGGCTGTCGGCAAAAACTTAACAATGGATATGCCTTCCAAAGAAATCAAGAACATGATTGCTGAATATATGAGCATGGGCCGCAATGATATTACGTTTATTCCGCTTGAAGGAACATGGAGAAGTCCCTATGTTTATCTCGATGAAGCGAAGCTTGATGAAGCTCGGTCTGCCTTGCAGGCAAAAATGGCTGAATAACCGTAGACTGCAACTAATATTATGGATATAATAATGCTACAGAGGCCAATTTGAATCTGTTCAGAAGGAGGTCATGCGAATGACCAATGCCGAATACCCAAGATCTGAGCAAGCGATCGAGAATTTGCTAAAGCAGCCTATCGTTCAACTGCGCGAACTACATGCGGTATCTGACAGCTTGACCTCGAGCATTATGGAATACAGGGACGCGATGGATAACGCCGAGTGCTTGTCCACTACCCTTGCGTGCGACAAATCGAATAAGAACTTTGTTGCGGATGCTTTAGCTGTACAAGTTTCCGCAGCCTTGAAGAAAGCCTAGTGATTGCTCACTAGGCTTTTTGTGCCTTCAGGGGGCCTTTACAATTTCTTATTCATCTTAGGAGCTTGTTGTTTCTCGGGCTCAATCGGCTTAACGTCACGCGGTATCTGCGGAATGAGTCTTCCTATGATATCGGCCATTTCCTCTGCGAAGCCGGCGATCGGTCTGCCGCGCTTGATGTCAGTGCCTATTTCATTTATTCGTTGGGAGAGATCCATATCCGCAGTAACTAATGCGTCTACGCCGTATGGATCCTTGTGAAACGCTTCGGCGACGGAATATTTAATCGTACCGACTCTTGAGCGATCCAGCTTGGCATCTACATCGATTCCGACGATTGCTGTATTTCCGAACACGACACAGTGCGCGTTCGTTACGCCGTCAATTTCTTTGGCCAACTGCTCCAGATGTGCCGCAACCTTTTTTGAATCTTTAATTTCCTTTTTTCGCGGTTCAGTTTGCTGAGCTTTCACCTGGTCATTATTTTGTGGAGAGGGTGATGTCTCATTACGTGCGACGGTGCCGCAGCCTGTCGCTACAATCGCAACAATGATCGCTGAAGTTAGCCATTTGAACATGTTTGCCACCTCTTTTTTCTCGTTGAAAAATCTAAAAGTCACCAGTGAATCATAGTTTACCCGCAGCATCGATTTGCTATGTATGGCTCTAATGAATATCCAACGCCGGGAGGGTTCTCATGAAAAAAATATTCGTGCTCGATACAAATGTGCTGCTTCATGATCCGCAAGCGATTTTTGCTTTCGATGATAATGAAGTCATAATTCCCGCGGTTGTGTTGGAGGAAATCGATTCGAAGAAGAGGTTGGCTGATGAATTAGGTCGAAATGCCCGATCCATTTCACGTCTTCTTGATAAGATGCGTGAAAAGGGCCATTTGCATGAAGGTATTGAGCTTCCGAGCGGCGGCATCCTCAAGGTGGAATTAAATCACCGCAGCTTTATGCGCGTTCAGGAAATGTTTGGTGAAATGTCAAACGATAATCGGATTTTGGCGGTTGCGCTGAATTACCACATAGAGCAAGAGAATGAGCCTGTGAAGCAAAGCATCGTACTGGTAAGCAAGGATGTACTTGTTCGTATTAAGGCTGATGTGCTTGGCTTGCAGGCACAGGATTATTTATCGGATCGAGTCGTTGTATCGTCTGACTTCTACGCGGGCTATATGACGCTTTATGTGCATCCGGCAGTCATCGATGAGTTTTACACCTACCGCTTTCTTACCGTGAACAACATGCACTTGAACATTCGCTTAAATCCGAACGAATTTGTTATTTTACGCGATGAAATGGGCACTTCAAAGTCTGCACTGCTAAAGGTTAGCCAAGATGGAGCGAGGCTTGAGCCGTTATATCTTAGCAATGATCCGATTTGGGGCATCACTGCCCGAAATGCACAACAGCGCATGGCGCTTGAGCTGCTCCTAAACGACGATATCCCGCTCGTAACGCTTACGGGCAAGGCAGGGACGGGGAAGACGCTTCTAGCGCTTGCAGCAGGCCTTCTGAAGACGGAGGATGAGCATAAGTACAAGAAGCTGCTAATCGCGAGACCTGTCGTTCCAATGGGCAAGGATATCGGGTATTTGCCAGGAGAGAAGGAAGAGAAGCTGCGTCCATGGATGCAGCCGATTTATGATAATTTGGAGTATTTGTTCGATACGAAGAAGGCAGGCGACATCGACAAAATATTGATGGGTATGGGGAGCATTCAGGTCGAGGCGCTCACCTATATTCGTGGTCGGTCCATTCCAGGCCAATTCATCATCATTGATGAGGCGCAAAATTTAACGAAGCATGAAGTAAAAACGATCGTATCGCGGGTTGGCGAAGGCAGTAAAATTGTCCTAATGGGCGACCCGGAGCAAATTGACCATCCGTACCTTGATTCAATCAGCAACGGATTGACGCATCTCGTGGAGCGCTTCAAAAACGAAGGGACGAGCGGACACATGACGCTGGAGAAAGGCGAACGCTCTAAGCTTGCACAGCTTGCCGCTGATTTACTGTAATCAGAACGTCCCGCTATTATGGGGCACTGTAAAAGCCTTATTTTTAAGAAATGCAAGTTTTTGTGGAGATAAATCAATATGCCGACGAGCCTTAGAAGCAGTTCTAAGAGCTCGTTTTTCTTTTTCTGGTACTATCTCTGTTCATAGGACTCCCGATATGCAGTCAGTGTATTAAAAGCATCCTATAGGCTCATTTACATTTGCTGCTAATGACCATTAGATTTACAGGTTCGTTTGGACAAACCTTGAATTTATTGTTATCCTATTTTAGTAGATTCAAGGATGAAAGGAAGAACGCTGTGACTCCCAGAAAATATGTGCCGTTTATGATCGGTACGTTACTGTTAGCAGCACTATTGCTTATCCCTTACTCGCGCAATATAGATCAAGCCAGCATTGGAAAACCGGACAAGAAATCTAATGAACAGCCCGTACCGGGCGAGGTTGTTATCGATCAGCTCACCGACATTTTTGTAAACGTTTCCTTGCCTAATTCGCAGTTTCTTCAGCTGCAGGAGCTAAATCGGAATTTTATGATGAAATATCCTCATATACAAGTTAAGCTAACCAATGAGCCAGCCAAAGATGACGCTTATAGCCTGTGGGTGCTTCAAAGCCAACAGGGGGAGTCTGCTGACATTATGCTGCTCGATAATGGGTGGGTCAGACCGTTTGCGGTTCGCGGATTTCTAAAGCCTGCTGACAGTGTGATGACAGGGGATACGCTCTCTGATCAGATGACAGGGCTTCTCGACCCGCTCAAATGGAACGGATATTTGTGGGGGGTACCGCGGGATGTGAATCCGTATGTTGTCGTATGGAGCGGTGTATTGCTTGCGGAGGCAGGCTTGAAGGGGCCGCCATCCGACTGGGCATCATACCAAGCTGCAGCTGCCAAGATTATCGAGCTTCATCCACAGGCAAGCATCGTGAATTGGAGCGCAGGCAATTTGCTGCAGCAGCTTGTTTGGCAGGCTACATTCGACACGGACCAATCTAACTTGCTGAATATGCAGCCCTTAAACGAGATGCAAACGGCACAGCTTGAATGGTTTCAAAATATGGAACAGCATATAAGCCGGATCGAAAATAATGCGATTGATCAATTTAATGCATCATTTCAAAGCGATAGCCTGCTCGCTGCTATTATTCCTTGGAATGACTATGAGAGCTTTAATGAAGGTTTGCGAAATAAGCTGATCGTCGATCGGGATCATATTTATTCCCCGTGGTTAAATGGGCATAGCTATGCCATCTCCTCAAGCAGCGATGTGGAAGAAGAAGCGATGCTGTGGATCAGAGAAATAACGGACGTGGACAACCAGCAGATGACTTACGATCGATCGGGGCAGCTGCCGGCTAGAGCTTCCTTGTATTCATTCAACAGCTCACTGCAAAATGATCCAGTCCAAATACCGCCTGCCTGGTGGAAGAAGGTGTTGATTGCCAAGCGGGAGGAGAATGAATTGCCGCAGCCTGATCCGATGTGGCCAGAGAAATGGCAGTACCGGGAGCGGATGTGGAAATTATTTTCCGAAGGGACGTTCCAAATTACGCCGTATGTTGATTCACTCGCCGTTCAAGGCGAATAGACCCAAAAAAGGAAAGCCTGCCCCGCAGCGTGCGGGGACAGGCTTTTTTGGCTTACTGCAAGGATTCACTAAGTGTTCGCTCAAAGCTTAAGATTCAGCTTTATGGTCAGCTCGCCATCGGACATAACAACGGAATCCGCCTTGAGGAAGGATACGATTAAATCAGGATAAAAGCCAAGGTCAAATTCCTTCTCCAAAGCTCGGCGGGTTGTATCGGGCAGTGCAAAGCCGTTGAACAGCAGCTCATCTACATGGAATAGAATAGCGTTCTTCGGCTCGTTCTCAACCGTATAATGACCGGCAATTTTAATTTCCATGCTGCCTTGTTTGCCTTGGGCAATAACTTTGTCATCAACGAATTTGAAGGAGAAATTGTTGAAAATGTCATTTTGCTCACGCAAAAACGAGTTCAAATCATCCTCAGGCACTCGAATCGTATATTGAAAGCCATTAATTTCAAGCAGCTGCTTGTTGTCTTGGATCCAGTTCGGAAGCTGCTTCATCGCTTTCGATAGCGCGCGGAAATATTGTTTGACTATGTCAACTCCCGCCGTATCCCAGTAAGAGGTAAGCTCCATCATTAAAATACGAATGCGATCGGCATCCGAACGGCCCGATAGCTGCTCATCCAGCTGCTTCTCAAGCGCCAATACGCGTTCTCTTTGCGTTCGCAGCTGCTCTTCCATGATGGATAGCTCATCTTGTCTTGACTCAAGCTGCTGGTAGCCTTCCTTCACCTTCTTGTATTGCTCCACATATGTATTCAAGGTATGCTTGTCTTGGGTAAAAATAATTTCTGCATAATCCAGCATTTGAAACAGCTCTGATAATGAATCAAAAGATAGTAGAGCGCTGAACAAAAAATCCCGTTCTCCCATATAATAAGCCCGCAAAACGCTTCCAGCCTCGTCTTGCTTGTCCGATATTTGCTGCTCCTGCAGGTGCAGCTGCTTCTCGGTGTCCGTCATCGTCAGTGTAAGCTGCTGCTTTTGCTCATGGATACGGATGATTTCTTTATCAATTTCTGCGACGGATAAGCTTTTTTCAAGCAGCGAGTGCATTTCCTCCTCATCAACCGGCAGAGGCTCTGCCATAACGGGAAGCCGAATCAGGAGCATTGCAATTAGGAGCATCACCGTGGCTGCTATGGAAACACGATTACGCTTGGTTGTCAATGTCAACGGCATCGTCCCTCCTCAGCATTCATTTTATGCGGCAATCCATTCTATTATATCTTACATTTGGAAAAGGATGAACCTAATGATCAAGGATAACCCGCTTGCCGCCTCTATTGCGGCAAAAATTGCTGAGTCAGCATACTCTGGTTGGCATATCGATAATGAAGGGAGAAGGCATGCAGCGAGGTGTATCTCCTTCTATCACTATATGAACGCTTGTCTTTATGATAGAAACCATGGTTATTATCGCTCGGGGCCAGTGCGCGTGGGCAAGGATGGAGACTTTTATACGAGCTCGGGAATTGGCCGCGTTCTGGCAGAAGTACTTGCTGGCTGTGCATTAGCCTATAGCGATGCGGTTGGTGGGCGGCTGAAGCTAATCGAGTGGGGAGCGGGAACAGGCAGGCTTTCTGCTCAAATCGCGGCCGCAGGCTGCAAACGAAGCAGCGATTGGCCGGAACGATTCCAATCGGTCCTTATCGAGGATCATCCCGCGCATGGCCGCGCGGCAAGAGAGGCTTTCGTTGATAGCAAAGGACAATGGGTTGTTGAGCCGCTGATTGCCTCGTCAGATGATGCGTGGCATTCAAGCTGGCTGAAGCAACCGGCATTCGTGATCGCAAACGAGCTGCTGGACGCATTTCCCGTTCACAGAATTGAGCGTATTGAGGGAGAACTGTATGAGCTTGGCGTTGCAGGCGATGAGTTGCAGGGCTTTCACGAGGTGTATATGCCGATCACTGATTCACGAATAAGCCGCTGGCTTGCGCGAGATGGCATTCAGCTTAAGGAGGGACAGCGGACGGAGGTTCATGCGGATGCAGCAGCGTTTCTGAAGAAGCTGGGAGATGTCATGACGACCGGACGACTCGTGCTAATTGACTACGGTCATGATGCTGCTGAATATACAGCGGAGCATCGCATGCATGGAACGCTTATGTGCTATTGGCGCCATCTTGCAAGCGACAGTCCGTACATTCGAATCGGCGAGCAGGATATAACTTCGCATGTTCCGTTTACGTTTATTCAACATGAAGCCGAGAAATGCGGCTGGCAGGTTGCAAGCTATACGACCCAAAAGCAATTTTTGATCGATCATGGCGTTCTGGAATTGCTTCAAAACCATACCAGCACCGATCCATTCAGCGAGACGGCTCGATTGAACCGATCGATTAGGCAGCTCCTGCTCAGCGATCAGATGAGCGAATCGTTTAAAGTGATGATTTTGGACAAAGGTTCACTTACATAAAGAACGGTGACAACTCAAATGGAGCTGTCACCGTTCTTTTCTTCGATTATGCATGAGTGGTTCTATGCGAAACGAGCATTGCCGTCATGGACAGCAATGCTCGTTTTCACTTAGCTTAAGTATATGACCTGCCTAGGCGAGTGTCTGTTGCGCCCTTGTTAAAACGGCAAGTCCATCTTGAAGACCGACCAATACGTGAAACCCACGAATGAAATGATCATATATCCCCAGAACATTACGATGTAAGTTCTCTCGGAGAAATTCAAGTAGCCTAGAAATACGAAAGCGACGGCTTGTGCAAAAAATAAAAGCGCAAATTCCGTCATATGACCTGCAAAAGCCATAAGTCCGATTACCAGGGTCCAAAAGCCAAGTACCCGATACATGCGTGCCATGATGACATCCCCCTTTCGCTACGACCCGATTTTCTAATGATCATTATAACGTTTGGCGAAATAAGTGTAAACCAAAAACGTGACGAAATCGCAAACTTTTTGTTTATAGCCATTCCTATATACGGAGTCTAGACATAGTTTGCTCAATAATAAGTGCTAACATGTATGAGCAATTGAAAATTTGGTTATACAATTTAGTATCCAATAGATTCTATGAACTCTACCAAGGGCATAGAGATAAAGTAAGCGCCTTTACGTTAGGAGGTTTTTGTTGCATGACAGCAGTCAGACAAGATGCGTGGAGTCCGGATGACGATCTAATACTCGCCGAGGTCACACTACGCCATATTCGAGAAGGAAGTACCCAGCTTGCAGCTTTTGAGGAAGTAGGCGAACGAATCGGACGGACGTCCGCAGCATGCGGTTTTCGTTGGAATAGCTGCGTTCGCAAAAGGTATGAGGATGCTATCCAAATTGCAAAGCAGCAGCGCCAGAAACGTAATTATTTGAAAAAACAAACGATTGTCGCAACGCCGCATGTTTCATCGATTGCCGTTTTTGAAACGGATGAGCGTGGTTTCAAGCAAGAAAACAGCTCGATCGAGGAAGGTTTGTCCGTTGATGCTGTTATTCGTTTTCTCCGTGGATGGAAGACGACCTATCAGGATTTGACGCGTCAAATCAAATGGTTTGAGAAGGAACTGAAAGACAAAGAGGATGAGCTATATCGTTTGCGCGACCAGAATGAGAGATTGTCCAAAGAGGTTAACAATGTCCAAACGGATTACCGCGCAGTAAACGATGATTACAAGACGCTTATTCAAATTATGGATCGTGCAAGAAGACTTACCGTATTAACGAATGATGACGAGGCCAAGCCTAGATTTAAAATGGATGCAAACGGCAATTTGGAACGTATTGAATAAGTTATAAACCGAAAATGAGAGAGGTTGGCCATTTATTGGCCAGCCTCTCTTTTTTTATAAGAAATAATAAGTTTCAGCTGCCTATATCAGTTGCATTATTTTCAGCAGATTTGATACGATGTTTGCAATATAGCGATGAGCTGCTGGTGTTCGGGAGGCGTAGAAATTGCAAATGGATGTAGTAGGCGGAGGATCGCTTGGTCTGCTCTATGGGGCGAAGCTAGCAGACGCGGGCGCTGATGTGACAATATGGACGCGCAGCAAGGAGCAGGCTGTGTTGCTTGCGGACGAAGGAATTAGGTTAATTGAGCTTGGAGGAACAAGCGAGCGAGTGATTCGTGTGAGAAGCGAATGGATTGAGCAGGTCTCCTCACGAAAATGGAATAAAGAACAAATTAGTAAAAAAATGTATTATCATTGGCTGCTGCTAACGGTCAAACAAACGGATTTGAAAGATGAGCTGTTATCGAAACTCGCCCTGCTAGCAAACCGTTCGGAGAATGATGGAACAGCCATCATGAGCTTGCAAAATGGGATCGGCCACTTGGAGCGTATTCAAGGCATTCTTCCGAATTTGCCGCTGTATGCCGCGGTGACGACGGAAGGCGCTAAACGATTAGATTCGCGATCGGTAGAGTATACGGGCAAAGGGCAGCTTTGGCTGGGTGAGTGGGGAGGAAACGCGCGTAAAGAGGATGAAGCTCTAGCTATCTCGCAAAAAATGTTGGTTGACATGCTGCAATCGGCAGGATTTGCCTCTTCACTGTCGAATGATTTGGAGAATCGAATTTTCCATAAACTTCTTATTAACGCAGTAATTAATCCGCTGACGGCGATCTTTGATGTGGAAAATGGACAGCTTCCAGATCATCCCGCTCGCGAGAAGCTTATGCGTGAGCTATATAAGGAAACCGAGCATATTCTTGTTAACGCGGGCATGAGCATGCCTGGAGATGGCTGGCAGCTCATCATCGATGTTTGCAGGCAAACCAGTCGTAACATTTCCTCCATGCTAAGCGATATTCGGGCAGGCAGGGTTACAGAAATAGATGCGATTAATGGCGGAGTTGCAAGGCTGGCTGCGAAGCATGGCCTGCAGGCACCGTTAAACCTGGCAATGAAGGAACTCGTGCAAGCACTGCATCCGAAAGCTGAATAGGAGGGACTGAAAGACGTTGGAGATGATAATGGATAGCATCAAACATGCATACGCTTATTTGGCGGTCATTCCAGTCATACCTTTCGCAATCATCTTATTTGGTTATGGGGCTTATATTCAGGATCGGAAGAAGGCTTTCCTATTGGCCATGGACGTCACGACGGCGTTGTTGATCGGCTGCGTTGCCGTATTATTCGACATTTTATTTGGCAGCAAATTCGGTCTTTATGGCATATTATTATTTATGCTGCTTGGAGGCGGATTGCTTGGCAATGCTCAGTTCCGCAAACGCGGCACGATTGATGGCAAAAAAATTTTTCGAACGATTTGGCGGCTAAGCTTTTTTTCGATGAGCGTGCTGTATGTTGTGTTCATGTGCATTGTCATCGGCAGATTGGTGCTTACCGCATAATTTATATGTATATAAGCTAAACGCCTCATTAAAGCTGAGGCGTTTTTGTTTTGACGGACGGCTTCACCTTTGTGTACAATTAAAATGTTCAGTTTAATCCATTATAAGTCGCTTTGGCGACTATCCAGCAGGAGGTTACAGGCTGCGCTATGAGAAAAGAAACTTATTCATTGCCAAGCGCTCAGCCTTTAACAGAGGCATATATAAATCGCACAGATGACCGTATCGATGTTTTGTACGGCTATCATGCGGGAGCGCAGCAGGATTGGGATAGACGGTTTAAACGTTTGGAGCAAAGCAGCCATGTGAGAGCCGAGGCTGCAGAGGTTGCGCATGCACTGCGTGTTTACAATGAGAAGGCGGGCGCAAGTGCTGAAGTATTTGCATCCATCTCAGCAATAGCAGAAGGTGCTCCGGTTGTCGTTGGAGGCCAGCAAGCCGGGTTGTGGTCCGGTCCATTGCTCGTAATACATAAGGCAGTATCCATTATTGGTGCTGCTAAATCTGCGAGCGAGCAGCTTGGGCGTACGGTCGTGCCGGTTTTTTGGGTTGCAGGCGAGGATCATGATTGGGATGAAGCGAATCACGCCTATGTGCTAACAGCTGAGCAGGAGCTGCGCAAGCTATCGTCGGCACGCCCTGAAGGCTCGCGCACATCGGTGAGCCGCACGTCTATTTCGGAAGAAATGTGGACGCAGCTGCTGGCGGAGCTGGAACAAGCGCTGCCGCATTCTGAATTCAAGCCATTGCTGCTGGAGGAATTGCGCCAGATGTCGCATAAGGCGCAATCGCTATCGGATTTGTTCGCTATGATTTTAAGCTATCTCTTCGGCAAACAAGGGCTCGTGCTGCTTGATGCAGATCATTCGGTTATCCGCCGATTGGAAGCTCCGATGTTTAGAAAGATTATCGAGCGCAATGACGATTTGGAGAAGGCCTATATGGCATCTGCTGCGCAAGTCAAGGAGTTTGGCTACAGCTTGCAAGCGGATGTTACACCCGGCAGTGCGAACCTGTTTCTGTTCAACTCGGCAAATGGCGATGAAAGAACACTTCTTCATAAGAAGGATGGTCTTTATCAAGACCGTAAAGGCCAGTTGTCGTTAACGAAGGAGGAGCTCCTGCAGATTGCGGATGAGCAGCCGGAGCAGCTTAGCAATAACGTACTGACTAGACCGCTTATGCAGGATTATTTGTTCCCTGTACTCGCTACGGTGCTTGGTCCCGGTGAAATAGCCTATTGGGCTTTGACTGGAGAAGCCTTCCGCACGCTTGAAATGGAAATGCCGATCATCGTGCCTCGCATGTCCTATACGTTAATAGAAGGAACGGTAGCCAAGCATATGGACAAATACGAGCTTTCCTTCGAGGATGTCATGGAGCGCTTCGAGGAGCGCAAGAGCACATGGCTGAAGGATCAAGACGGACTATCCATCGAACAGCAATTCGATAATGCGAGGCAGCAATTCGAGCAGCTCTACAAACCGCTGCTCGATCTGGCTGCCTCCGTTCAGCCTTCGCTTGCTAAGCTCGGAGATACGAACATGCAAAAAATCGTCGAGCAGATCAACTATATGGGCACGAAGACCGTTGATGCCTACAACAAGCAATTTGAAGCGTCTACTAGGCAGCTTGATCGTATACACCATTCCATTAAACCGCTTGGAAAGCCGCAGGAGCGGGTGCTAAATATGACCGCCTATTGGAATCGCTACAGCTTAAACTTTCTGGATAAGCTTCTTGAGGCGCCGTATAACCGAGCGGGCGGACATGAAATCGTTTATTTGTAAAATTACAGGAGGTATATACAGGATGAGTACAGTAGAAAAAAGCATTGTAGCCGACATGTCATTGGCACAAGATGGCCATTTGAAGATTGATTGGGTAGCTGCGCATATGCCGGTTCTGAATACGATTCGCGAGCAGTTCGAGAAGGAACAGCCTTTTAAAGGGCTAAAGGTTACGATCGCGCTGCATTTGGAAGCGAAAACGGCTTACCTCGCTAAGGTTGTCAAAGCGGGCGGTGCTGAGGTTACAATTACCGGCAGCAATCCGCTGTCAACGCAAGACGATGTATGTGCCGCGCTCGTAGAGGATGGCATCACCGTATTTGCCAAATACAATCCAAGCCCGGAAGAATTTAAGGCGCTTAACATTAAAGCACTTGAGTGGAAGCCTGATCTCATTATCGATGATGGCGGAGATCTTGCTACGATTTTAAATTCGGAGCATCCTGAATTTGGCGAGAACCTCCGCGGCGGAGCGGAAGAAACGACGACGGGAATTATTAGGCTGAAAGCGATGGAAAAGGACGGTTCCTTGAAATTCCCGATGGTCGCAGTAAATGATGCGTATTGCAAGCATTTATTCGATAACCGATACGGTACGGGCCAATCGGTATGGGATGGCATTAACCGGACAACCAACCTGATGGTCGCTGGCAAAACGGTTGTAGTCGTTGGCTATGGCTGGTGCGGCAAAGGCGTTGCGATGCGTGCGAAGGGGCTTGGCGCGAATGTCGTTGTAACCGAGATCGACGCCATTAAAGCGGTTGAGGCTTACATGGATGGATTTGCCGTTATGCCGATGATTGAAGCGGCAAAGGTAGGAGAGTTCTTCGTGACGGTTACAGGCAACCGTGATGTTATCCGCGGCGAGCACTATGAGGTTATGAAAGACGGCGCGATCATTTCGAACGCAGGCCATTTTGACGTTGAAGCGAATAAGCCTGAGCTTGCAGCATTGTCGTCAAGCGTGCGTACGGTTCGTCGCAACATTGAAGAATATAAGCTCCAGGACGGTCGCAGCATTTACTTGCTGGCTGAAGGACGCCTTGTTAATTTGGCTGCCGGCGATGGACATCCAGCCGAAATAATGGATATGACGTTCGCGCTTCAAGCCATTGCGCTGAAATATGTGAACGAGCAGTACAAAACGATTGGCAGCAAGGTGGTTAACGTGCCTTACGAGCTTGATGAGCAGGTAGCGCGTCTCAAGCTGCAATCGCTTGGCTTTGGCATCGATAAGCTTACTGATGAACAAATCGCCTATTTGGACAGCTGGAAAGAAGCTGAATAAATCATTTGGAAAGCCGCGAGCAATCGCGGCTTTTTTGTTTGTAACCTTTTATTCCCAACCTGCGTCTAGAGTGCAAACCAGTAAGGGGGAATGACAATGTATAAACAGAAAAAAGGATTAGTAACATGGGCAGTCATTATTTTATGGATCGGGTTGTTGGCAGGGTGCTCCTCGGGAAACTTTGATACAGCGAGCAATAAGGCTTCCGAACAGTCAGCCCCAATGGAAGAAGCGAAATCGGATGGCAAAAGTCTGTCCAATGCTGAAAATGCTGCGGCTAATACAGCCGTAACAGCTGATGGTGACAGCGGTTCGACTGCAGGCGGCGGCTTTGCCTCTGAAACCGCTTCGGGTACAGCGGGCTTTAATCAAAAAATTATTTACACCGCCAATTTAAGCATGCAAGTGGATGAGTTGGCAGCAGCCGCGACATCGCTTCGCAATGCGATTCATCAAAGCGGCGGTTATATTTTACAATTCCAAGATACGAGGCATGATGGGGAAATCGGCGCAACCTATACGATCAAGGTTCCGGCTGCGGGCTTTATGTCGTTCATCGATCGGATCGAGCTTATCAAGCATAATGACTTCGAAAGAAATATCGGGGGCAAGGACGTATCCGAGGAGTATGTTGATCTTGAATCAAGGCTGAAGGCGAGACAGCTGGTGGAAACCAGGCTGCTGGCGATGATGGAAAGGGCTGTTAAAGCGGATGATTTGCTCAAATTTTCACAGCAGCTCTCGGAGGTGCAGGAGGAGATTGAGCGCATCAAGGGGCGAATTCGTTATTTGGATAACAACGTTTCGTTCTCGACGGTAGAGCTGCGCATGTACCAAACGGACCAAACGCTGAAAAAGGAAAGCTTGAAGAAGCCGAATTTGGGCGGAAGGATGTCTGATGCAATAACAGGAAGCACAAAGGTTGTGTGGGATGCGCTTAACTTCTTGCTCGTTGTATTAGCGGGGGCAGTACCGGTAGCTGCTGTTGCGGCGGTTATTGCTGTACCTGTCATTTGGCTGTATCGGAGGAAGAAAAAAGAGACGGATGCCAGTAAAAAGCCGAATTCGGATGAGGATGAGCAGCCGCCGGCTGTTTAAAGATTAATAATCATTAATACTATGAAATATTTTAGAAAAATCCTGCTCATGGAGCAGGATTTTTATTTTAGGTGGCGAACTACTGTATCTTAGTGGGGAAAAGTGGGGCAAAGTGGTGGAAATAGGGGAAGGGGTGGGGTGAAGTCATGTTTATGGGTGAATATCAACATAGCATTGATGAGAAAGGCCGCATCATCATACCTTCGAAATTCCGTGAATCACTTGGAGCCTCGTTCATTGCTACCCGAGGTTTAGACAATTGCTTATTCGTATATCCCATGAGCGAGTGGAGCGTATTGGAGCAAAAATTAAAAACATTGCCGCTTATGAAATCAGATGCGCGTGCTTTTACCCGGTTTTTCTTTTCCGGTGCTACCGAATGTGAGCTTGATAAACAGGGAAGGGTAAACATACCCAGCCATCTTCGCGAATATGCGAAGCTGGACAAAGACTGCATGGTGCTCGGCGTCTCCGGCCGCGTTGAAATTTGGAGCAAGCAGACTTGGGACGGCTATTACGAGCAATCGGAGCAAACCTTTAACGAAATCGCTGAGAAGCTCGTCGATTTTGATTTCAACTTCTAGATTGAACAACAGGAATGGGAGGGCTGAGGCGTGTTTCAGCATATTACAGTACTTTTGGAAGAAGCGGTTGACGGTCTAGCTATTAAGCCAGACGGCATCTACGTCGATTGTACGCTTGGAGGGGCAGGGCATAGTGAGCTCATTGCGTCCCGATTAGGCGAAGGAGGGCGTTTAATCGCATTCGATCAGGATGACTGGGCGCTGGAAAATGCTCGCGTTAGGCTTGCTCCATATTTGGATAAAGTAACGCTGGTTAGAAGCAATTTCCGTGATTTGGAGCAAGAGCTTAGAGGATGCGACGTTCCAATAAAAGACGGCGTCCCTCAGGTCGATGGCATTTTGTTCGATTTAGGCGTATCAAGTCCGCAGCTTGACGAAGCAGAGCGCGGCTTCAGCTACAACCACGATGCTCCGCTTGATATGCGGATGGATCGCGAGGGTGAGCTCACAGCTCATGAAATCGTCAATACGTGGGATGAGCGTGATATTTCCCGCATACTCGATCGCTACGGCGAAGAGAAGTTTGCCCGTTCAATCGCAAGAAACATCGTTAAAGCGAGAGAAAAGGCGCCAATTGAGAAAACAGGAGAGCTGGCTGAATTGATTAAAATATCGATTCCAGCCGCAACAAGGCGTACAGGCGGGCATCCTGCCAAGCGCTCCTTTCAAGCGCTGCGCATTGCCGTAAACGATGAGCTTGGCGCAGAGGAAGAAGCGTTAGAGCAAACGATTCGCTGCTTGGCTCCTGGCGGCCGAGCTTCCGTCATTACGTTTCATTCGCTTGAGGATCGCATATGCAAGCAAATGTTTGCGAAGTTTGTGGAGAAATGTACTTGTCCGCCCGACTTTCCGTTATGCGTTTGCGGAAACAGCGGGACGGTGAAATTAGTTAACCGCAAGCCGATAGTACCTTCCGAGAGAGAGCTGGAGCTTAACCCTCGTGCTAGGTCGGCAAAGCTTAGAGTAGCAGAAAAATTGTAAGAGGGGGATTTGAATTGGCGTACGTGAATGGCAATTTAGCGCTGCAACCTAAGCGAAAGCAGGATCAGCAAACCGTTATTAAAGAAACGAAACGATTGGTTAAGACTCGCAAATCCTTACCGGTTCAAGAAAAGCTGTTGTACATGTTCACAATATTAATGTGCGTTGTAGTTGCTGGTGTCATTATTTTTCGCTACGCACAAATCTATGATATGAACCTCGACATCAAAAATCTCAAAAGCGAATACCAAACGATGAACATAGAAATGGAAGATTTGAAGAAGCAGGTTGAGATGCTGAGCGATCCTGAGCGCATACGCAAGATTGCCGAATCACAGGGGATGGTAAGCACAATTGAAGGCGGCATAACGGTAAACACCGGTGACGATGAGTTGAAAACGGCAATGAGTGATCAGGGTGAGTAAGATGAAAAAGAGAATTAGATTGCGGACACTGTTGTTTGGAGGGGTAATGACCCTCCTTTTTCTCATTTTAATAAGCAGAATCTATTTCGTGCAGGTAGTAGAAGGCGCCAAATATTTGGAATTGGCAAAGAAGAGGTGGTCAGCGGCTGAAGAGATTGTCGCTAAGCGCGGCACAATTGCCGATCGAAATGGCAATGTGCTTGCGATGGACACCATCACCTATAATGTTTCCGTTAATCCAGAAGTCATCAATAAAGAGGAGCTTACGGAAGACATTATTGACGGGCTGCATGAAATACTTGGCATTTCGAAGGATGAGCTTCGGAAAAATATAACCGCCAAAAAAGACGATGGTACATATGTTGTTAACCGGGAGATTCGAAAAGGCGGCTGGCAAATCGACAAAACGGTAGCCGATAAAATTAGAGCGTTCCGTAAAGAGTTGTCCAAAGAAAAGAAGTTGACTGGTGTCGGTATTGATTTGGCGGAAAGCTTGAAGCGCTATTATCCTAGAAAAACTTTAGCTTCGCAGCTCGTTGGCTATTTGGATCGTGAAGGTGCAGCGATGACAGGCGTTGAAGCTTTTTTCAACGAACAGCTAACCGGTACAAACGGTTTTATCAAGTATGAGAAGGACGGGAAGCGCGTTCAGCTCGTCGAGGGAAATGTGGAATCTCAGCCCGCTAAGAACGGCCAAAATATTAATTTGACTATCGATAACGAGATTCAGCATTACGTAGAGGAGGCGCTGCAAGAAATTGTGAAGGTGTATGCGCCGAAAAGCGCGACAGCAATTGCTGCTGATCCCGACACGATGGAAATTTTGGCAATGGCAAATACGCCTCAGTACGACCCGAATGAATTTTGGAAAAACAATTCGAATTCCTATAACCATGCGATTAAATCATTGTACGAGCCAGGCTCAACATTCAAGATCGTAACGCTTGCGGCGGCCGTGGAGGAAGGCGTGTTTAATCCGGACGAAAGGTACAAATCTGGCCAGATCAAAATAAAAGGCGCAAAGCTAATTCGTGATATTAAGCGAGAGGGCTGGGGGACAATTTCCTTTCTGGATGGCTTGAAGTATTCCAGTAACGTGGCATTTGTCAAGCTGGGATACGAAAGATTAGGTGAGCAGAAGCTAAGAGATTATTATACGAATTTCGGGTTTGGACAAAAGACGGGCATTCAGCTTGGCAATGAACTAACGGGTTCGATACGTTTTCAATATCCGAGTGAGATAGCCAGTGCTACCTTTGGACAAGGGGTGGTTACGGTTACGCCTATTCAGCAGGTAGCGGCAGTCGCAGCGGTAGCGAATGGCGGCAAGCTCCTTCAACCGCAAATCGTAAAGAGCATAACGGACCCGACAACTAAAACGACTAAAACCATTGAGCCGAAGGTCGTTCGTCAAGTGATATCAGAGGAAACCTCACGCAAGGTCGGCGAATATTTAGAGCAGGTTGTCTCTGATCAGGAGAAGGGGACCGGTAAATATGCGTATATTGACGGATACCGTGTAGCGGGGAAAACGGGTACAGCACAAAAGGTTATCAACGGAAAATATTCCGATTCGAAGTTCGTCGTTTCGTTTATGGGCTATGCCCCTGTTGATAATCCGAAAATCGTCGTCTATGTCGTTGTGGATGAACCGAATGACCCTCTCGTTGGGGGGGGGAGGGTAGCTGCTCCGGCGTTTAAGCAAATCGTACTGAAGAGCTTGCGCAAAATGGGCGTAGCGCCTAATTACCCTGCCGAGACGAATGACGCGAAGAAGGAAGTGTCAATGACGGTTCCTAAAGTAACCAAGTTTCCTATTGCTCAGGCAAAAGCTGAATTAAAAGCAAAAGCGATGACTTTTGAACAGGTTGGGAATGGCAAGACCGTCTTGCAGCAAATTCCAGCGGAAGGCTCTTCCGTTCATCCTACTCAGAAAATCTATTTAATTACGGAGCAGCGAGAGAAGCTGGCCATTCCGGATTTGAAGGGCGTATCGCTGCGCGATGCGCTTGAAATCACCTCGCTGATCGGCATTCGTCTTATTCCAGAAGGGGAGGGCTTTGTCGTATCCCAGAAGGAGGAGACGTTGAATAACGTAAGAGTGCTGAAGGTTACACTCGCTCCGCCGCTTGGCGCAGACGGGAAAAAGGATGCGGCAGTGAATGGTTCAGATTCCAATCCCAATGCGAACGCAGCTGGCGAGTAAGCTATAATTAAACACGGGCGAAGGCGGCTGCCTTCGTCTAAAGCTTGTTCTATCCTCCGCTTGTCCCGAATAATCTGGGAATGAGCGTCATTGAGCGCTCCTTCGAAACAGTCAAGCGGAGGGGGAACAAGTTATGAAGGTATCCAATGTAACGGTCAGACGACGTTTATTTATCGTACTTATATTGGCAGGGATCTCATTCCTCGCCTTATGTATCAGACTTAGCTATGTACAGCTTTGGCAGGGCGAGGAGCTCGCAAATAAAGCGGAAAATTCATGGAGACGCGATATCCCGTACGTTGCCAAGCGAGGGGAAATTGTGGACCGCAACGGGATACAGCTGGCTTACAACGTCAGCTCGCCTACTGTCTATGCGATTCCCGTGCAAATCAAAGACAAGCAGGCTGCGGCCGCTGCCCTTGCGCCGCTTCTCGACATGTCGCAGGAGAAGTTATTCACGAAGATTAAAACAAAAAGCATGATCGTTAAGCTTGGGCCTGGAGGGCGGAAAATCACGCTTGATAAAGCCGAGCAAATTCGTGCGCTAGGTCTTCCGGGCATCGTCGTCGCCGAGGATAATAAACGTTTTTATCCGTATGGCAGCCTTGCGGCACATGTGCTTGGCTTTACGGGAATCGACAATCAAGGGTTGACGGGCATTGAAGCAAAATATAATACGGAGCTTAGCGGCATTGGCGGAAGCGTATCCTTTCTATCGGATGCGGCAGGCAGGCAGATGCCTAACTCCTCGGATACGTATGTTGAGCCGAAGGACGGGCTTACGATGCAGCTCACGATCGATAAGCAAATACAGACGGTCATGGAGCGCGAGCTTGATCAAGCGATGACGAAGCTGCAGCCAAATGGCATTATCGCCATTGCAATGGACCCGAATAATGGTGAAATTCTCGGAATGGCAAGCCGTCCTACCTATGAGCCGGATAAATACCGCGAGGTGCCGACGGAGGTTTACAACCGCAACCTGCCGATATGGATGACATACGAGCCTGGCTCCACCTTTAAAATTATTACGCTGGCTGCTGCTTTGGAGGAGAAAAAGGTTGATTTAAAAAATGAGCGTTTCTTCGATCCGGGCGCCATCGAGGTTGGCGGGGCAAGGCTTCGCTGCTGGAAGAAAGGCGGCCATGGCAGCCAGACTTTTCTGGAAGTTGTTGAAAATTCGTGCAATCCCGGCTTTGTAACGCTCGGTCAGCGACTTGGCAAGGAGAAGCTATTCGATTATATTAAAAACTTCGGCTTTGGCTCGAAGACAGGAATCGATATTGGCGGCGAGGAGAACGGCATCTTGTTCAAGCTCAGTCAAGTCGGTCCTGTAGAGCTGGCTACGACGGCCTTCGGTCAAGGGGTATCGGTTACGCCAATTCAACAGATTACGGCGGTGTCTGCTGCCATTAACGGCGGTACGCTATACAAGCCGCATGTAGCGAAAGCTTGGGTTAACCCGGAAAGCGGCGCGACCGTAGAGACCGTTAAATCGGAGGCTGTGCGGAAGGTCATTTCCGAGGAGACGTCCATGCAAGTGCGCGAAGCGCTTGAGAGCGTTGTGGCCAAAGGAACGGGCCGGAATGCTTTCATCGACGGCTACCGCGTAGGCGGCAAGACAGGTACGGCCCAGAAGGTCATCAACGGCCGATATTCACCGAATGAGCATATCGTTTCCTTTGTCGGCTTTGCTCCTGCGGATGATCCGCAAATCGTCATCTACGTAGCGGTAGACAATCCGCAGGGGATTCAGTTCGGGGGCGTTGTAGCTGCTCCAATTGTCCGAAATATAATGGAGGACGCACTGAATATTTTGGAAGTACCAGCACGTGAGAAGCAGATCGATCGGATCTATAAGTATGGCGAAACACCAATCGTGACCGTACCTAATCTGGTTGGCAAAACGGTGTCCGATTTATATGAGGATCTGAACATGAATTTTAATCTTACATCCGCAGGCTCGGGAAAAACGGTTATCCGACAAGCACCTGCTGCAGGAACCCGTGTCGATCGCGGCTCCACGATTCGGATCTATTTAGGCGAAGAAGATAATATATCCCACTCACATTGACTATAATGGTAGTTAACGAGGGTGCTGAGGGCGGCGGCTTATCGTTACTCCGTCAGCGCTTTAGGGAGGAGTGGGGCAGATGCGTTTAAAGGATGTTGCAGAGCTGCTTGCAACCGCGCGGCTCATAGGCGATGGGGAAACGGAATGGAACGGCATCGAAACCGATTCAAGAAGCATCACCGAGGGTCAGTTGTTTATCTGCCTGCGAGGACATACCGTTGACGGCCATTTGTTTGCGCCTCAGGCGGCAGCTGCCGGCGCAGCCGCGCTTATTGCAGAGCGGCAGCTGGATTTGCCAGTTCCACAGATCATTGTTAGCGACTGCCGGCTTGCAATGGCTGTTATTGCTAACTATTATTATGCCTATCCTAGCCATGCATTGAAATTAATCGGCGTAACGGGTACGAACGGCAAGACAACAACAACGTATTTGATTGAGCAAATATTAAATGATCAGAATAGGCCCACCGGCGTGATCGGCACGATCGAGCGTCGTTACGCGGGCCTGTCGTTCCCGATGACGAGCACGACCCCGCAGACGCTTCAACTGCAGCGTTATCTCGGCGAAATGCGCGATGCGGGCACGCAATATTGCGCGATCGAAGTATCCTCTCACGCACTTGAGCAAGGGCGAGTGAAGGGCTGTCGCTTTCGGACGGCAGTATTTACAAATCTTACGCAGGATCATTTGGATTATCATGAAACGATGAGTCGTTATGCGGCTGCAAAAGGATTGTTTTTTTCTAGGCTGGGCAACGAATATGCTGCTCAGGAGAAAGAGCGCTCCTACGCCGTCCTTAACGCGGATGACGCTGCTGCAGTAGAGTACGCGGAGCTGACGGCATCGGAGGTTGTAACCTACGGCATCGATAAGGAAGCGGATGTTCGCGCCTCAAATATTCGGATTACTGCGCAAGGTACGACCTTCCATGTCCATACTTTCCGGGGAGAGTCGGACGTTACGCTGCAAATGGCAGGCAAATTCAATGTATACAATGCCCTTGCAGCTATCAGCGCTGTCCTTCTTGAAGGGGTTGAGCTGGAGGCAATTGCCCATAGCCTAAGCGCGATTCCCGGCGTGCCTGGACGGGTGGAGGCTGTTAATGCCGGTCAATCGTTCGCGGTGATCGTCGATTATGCGCATACCCCCGATGGTTTGGAAAATGTGCTGCGTGCGATCCAGCAGTTTGCAGAGAAGCGAATTATTTGCGTATTCGGCTGCGGTGGCGACCGGGATCGGTCAAAGCGGCCGCTAATGGGAAATATTGCTGTCAAATATGCAGACTACGCCATTATTACTTCCGATAATCCGCGAACGGAGCCGCCGGAGCTTATACTTAAGGATATTGAGGATGGACTTATAAAGGGTAAAATCGATCCTTCCACATATGAATTACTTGCCGACCGCAAGGCGGCAATTCAAAAAGCGGTTGAAATGGCAAGCCAAGGCGATGTAGTATTGATTGCGGGGAAAGGTCATGAAACCTACCAGGATATAAATGGAGTCAAATATCCATTTGACGATCGAAAAGTAGCGAAAGAAGCGATAAGGGGAATCATACATTGATTAAACGTACGATCAAGCAAATTGCCGAGATGAGCGGCGCAAAATGGAATGGAAACAATAAGGAACTCATGATATCGGGTGTAACGACTGACTCGCGGCAGGCTGCTGCGGGCCGGTTGTTCATACCGCTTGTTGGCGAGCATTTCGACGGGCATGCTTATTTGGAGCAGGCTATTCAAAACGGAGCCGTCGCTGCTCTCTGGCAGAAGGGACGCGAGGTGCCGGAATCGCTTTCCGATGTGCCGCTTCTCATCGTAGGGGATACGCTTGTCGCGCTGCAGCGGCTCGCTGCTGCCTACCGAAGCGAGCTCGTCGTGCGCGTTGTTGGCATAACAGGAAGCAACGGCAAAACAACGACTAAAGATATGACGGCTGCTATACTTGGAACCTCGTACAAGGTTCACAAGACGGAAGGCAATCTGAACAATCATATCGGCTTGCCGCTGACGGTTCTTCAGCTTGAGGAGGATACGGAGGCAGCCGTGCTTGAGATGGGAATGAGCGGCTTTGGCGAAATCGAGCTGCTTACGAAGATTGCCCAGCCGGATGCCGCGATCATTACGAACGTTGGCGATGCTCACCTTCTTCATCTGGGCTCAAGGGCAGGAATTGCCAAGGCGAAGCTGGAAATCGCTCTCTGCTTAAGCGAGGATGGCTTGCTGCTTTATAATGGCGACGAGCCGCTGCTTGAAACCGAGCTTGGACGCTCCGTGCTTCCGGCGGGTATCGTACGAAGAACCTTTGGATTAGCTGCCCATAACGAATGGTCGGCAGCCGATATCGTTATAGAATCAGAAGCCGCGTCGTTTACAGCAGTATATAACGGTACGCCCAGCGGAATGGGAACGATTCGAATCCCTGTACCCGGCCAGCATAACGTAAGCAACGCGCTTGCCGCTATTGCCATTGGCCGCTTCTTCGGCGTCCCGGCTGCAAAAATCATCGAAGGCTTGCGTGATTTGAAGCTGACGGGGATGCGCATTCAGCCCGTTCGCGCTTTCAATGGCGCGATGATTTTGAACGATGCCTATAACGCCAATCCTACAGCCGTTCGCGCGGCTATTGATCTTGTTGAACAATTGGATGGCTATACTCGCAAATGGATCGTGCTCGGCGACATGCTGGAGCTTGGGCCGGAGGAGCAGACGCTGCACTTTGAAGTCGGGGCTTATATAACGCCGGGCAAGGCGGATGCTGTTCTTACTTTTGGACCACTAGGACAGCATATCGCGCAGGGTGTGAAGTCGCGTTTCCCGAATGCTTCCGCAAGCGATGTCGTTCGCCATTTCGAAGAGAAAGAAGAGCTAGTGCAGTGGCTTCGCAATAAGCTGCAGCCTACGGACATCGTCCTTATAAAAGGTTCTCGAGGCATGCGGATGGAACAGATTGTCCAAGCTTTGGAAGCGGGGTGAGGAAATGGACATGATGGTCATTTTATTTTCAATAGGCGCCTCCTTTTTGCTAGCGGTTTTGCTCGGACCATTGTTCATTCCGCTGCTACGCCGCTTGAAGTTCGGTCAGCAAATCCGTACGGAAGGCCCACAAAGCCATCTGAAAAAAAGCGGCACGCCAACGATGGGCGGCATCATCATTATGTGTGCGCTCATGATCGCCTTTTTGAAGTTTTCCGATAAAACGGCGGAGTTTTGGGTGCTGCTGACAGCATCGCTTGGCTTTGGCCTTGTTGGCTTTTTGGATGATTATATTAAAATTGTTTTCAAAAGATCGCTTGGCCTCACCGCTAGACAGAAGCTGTTCGGTCAGCTGCTGTTTTCTATAATCGTGTGCGCGATGCTCTACAATATGAATCACAGCACGGAAATTACGGTTCCGGGTACAGGCTGGGGCTTTGATTTAGGCTGGTTTTACTACCCGCTTGTCGTAATTATTATGTTTGCTGCGAGCAATTCGGTTAATTTCACCGACGGGCTTGACGGTCTGCTGGCGGGAACAAGCGCAATCGCCTTTGGCGCATTCACTGTCGTCGCGCTGCAAACGTCGGCTCATGAATCGGCCGTTTTCTCTGCTGCAATGGTCGGCGCTGTGCTCGGTTTTCTCGTATTCAACAAGCATCCAGCGAAGGTGTTCATGGGTGACATGGGCTCGCTCGGCATTGGAGGCGGGATTGCGGCAGTGGCGATTTTAACGAAGACAGAGCTTCTGCTTATTGTTATTGGCGGTGTGTTCGTAATCGAAATGCTGTCGGTTATTTTGCAGGTAGGCTCCTTCAAGCTAAGAGGCAAGCGTATTTTCAAAATGAGCCCGATCCATCACCATTTTGAGCTGGTTGGCTGGTCCGAATGGAAGGTCGTTACCGTGTTTTGGCTCGTTGGATTACTGCTTGCAGCAATAGGGCTGCTATTTGTAATATAATTATAAGAAATGTAGCGAACAAGCGGCTGCCAATTTATTGGGGCCGCTTCATGTATCCATAGAAGGGACTGTCAGTTATGAATCATCCGGCATCTTATCAAGGCCGCCGAGTCGTCGTATTAGGCTTGGCTAGAAGCGGGGTTAGCGTAGCAAAAGTATTTCACCAATTAGGCGCAGATGTCGTTGTGAACGACATGAAGGCTCGCGAATTATGCCCCGAAGCGGATGAATTGACTGCTTTGGGCATTTCTGTGCTGTGCGGCAATCATCCAGACGATCTGATAACGGAAGAAACGGCGCTATTGATTAAAAATCCCGGCATACCTTACTCGTCTCCGCCTGTACAGCGTGCGGAGGAGCTGGAGGTTGAAGTGATTACAGAGGTAGAAGCTGCATATTGGCTTTCACCTGCCCCTATCATCGGGATTACAGGCTCAAACGGCAAAACGACGACGACGACCTGGATCGGCGAGATTTTAAGCGCAGCCGGCTTAAAGCCTATCGTTGCGGGTAATATCGGCCGTCCACTTTGCGAAGCGGCCTTGGAGGCAACGCCAGACCAGTGGATCGTTGCCGAGCTCAGCAGCTTCCAGCTAAAAGGCACAAGCGATTTCCGCCCGCATATTGCGCTGCTGCTTAATATCGCGGAGACGCATCTGGATTATCATGGCGATATGGACGACTATGTCAACTCCAAGGCAAAGCTGTTCGACAACCAGACCGAAGACGATGTAGCGGTCATCAATTGGGATGACCCGGAGTGCAGAGCGCTGTCCGAGTTTCTAATTGCTCAGCAGCTGCCTTTTTCTCTTTACGAGCGACTTGAAACAGGCATTTGCATTGAACCGCCATACGAGCTGGACATCATAGATTCGCTGGAGCAAGAAGCGGCTAAAAATAGACAAATCGTATTCCGCCAGGGTGAAGATATGGAAACAACGATTTTGCCAGTCTCTGCGCTTGGTATTCCAGGACGCCACAACGCGGCTAACGCGCTTGCTGCGATAGCGGCTTGTATAGCTGCGGGAATTGCTCCGGATCAGCTTACAGAGCCCTTGCAGCTATTTAGAGGGGTGGAGCATCGGCTGGAGTTCGTTCGCGAGGTGAACGGGGTCAAATATTATAATGATTCCAAAGCGACAAATCCGGTTGCGACAACGATGTCGGTTCGCTCTTTGTCTGCGCCGATCGTGCTTGTAGCAGGAGGGCTCGACCGGGGCTCCGACTATATGGAGCTGGTGCCTTTATTCCGCGACCGATTGAAGGGGCTGGTTGCTCTAGGCGAGACAAGGGAGAAGCTTTCCCGAGTAGCTGAGCTTGCAGGTTTAGGCAAGGTGGAAATCGTCGAACCTAGTGAGGACGCCGAGTCCGTCCTGCAACAAGCGGTGAAGCAAGCAGCAGCAATGGCTGAGCCTGGCGATATCGTGCTATTATCGCCTGCATGCGCAAGCTGGGATATGTTTGCCTCGTATGAGCAAAGAGGGCGCATTTTTAAAGATTCGGCGCATACCTTGTAAGTAGGGGGCATGTCCCTACTTTCCCATGCTAAGAGGTGTGTTCGCTATGGCCAAAGCGCGTTCTGCCCCGGATATTTGGATGCTGTCTGCAATTGGGCTCATTCTCGCAATCGGGTTGATTATGGTATACAGCGCTAGTGCAGTGCTAGCTTTTCATGAATTCGGCGATCGTTTCTACTTTGTGAAACGTCAGGTTATATTTGCCGCATTAGGCATAGGTGCGTTACTATTTACAATGAACACGCACTATACCGTATGGAAAAAGTGGGCGCCGATGGCGTTGATCGTTTGCTTTGGACTGCTGATGCTCGTTCTAATACCCGGAATCGGCGTCGTTCGCGGCGGTGCCCGCAGCTGGCTTGGCATTAGCTCATTCGGTATTCAGCCGTCGGAATTTATGAAACTGGCTATGATCTTGTTTCTGTCGAAATGGCTGTCTGAGAAGCAGCAGACGATTACGTTATTCAAGAAGGGACTAATGCCGCCGCTTGGTTTGGTTGGACTAGCCTTTGGCTTAATTATGCTCCAGCCTGATCTTGGTACCGGCGCGGTAATGGTAGGCGCATCCTTATTGCTTATTTTTACAGCTGGCGCGAGAATGGCTCATTTGGGCGGCTTGGCGCTTATCGGTGTTGCTGGTTTTATCGGACTGGTTATAGCAGCACCGTATCGTTTAAAGAGAATTACGTATTTCCTTGATCCATGGGCTGATCCGCTAGGCGGAGGCTATCAAATTATTCAATCGCTATATGCGATCGGACCCGGCGGATTAGTAGGGCTTGGTCTTGGAATGAGCCGTCAGAAGTTCAGCTATTTGCCTGAGCCGCAAACGGATTTTATCTTTTCTATATTGGCCGAAGAGCTCGGTTTTATTGGCGGGGCTACGCTTATCTTGTTATTTTTAGTTGTCGTTTGGAGAGGCGTACGTGCGGCAATCGCCGCCCCGGATACTTTTGGCAGCTTGCTTGCTGTTGGGATTACCGGTATTGTCGGCGTGCAGGTGCTTATTAATATTGGCGTCGTCATCGGCATGATGCCGGTAACGGGCATAACGCTGCCGCTCGTCAGCTATGGCGGTTCATCGCTCACGCTTCTATTGACGGCACTGGGCATTTTATTGAACATCTCTCGTTATTCGAGGTGAGGTTGGATGCCTTATCGGAGCGTCATGAGCTTATTTTCGAAAATAATGAAATCAAATGTCCGGCTTCTGAATCGTTTGCGGCTCGCTATTAGGCGGCTGCGGCTATTCAAGCCGGATATTGCTGTCGATATGGCAGGCTGGAACAATGATACGACCTACATTCGAAAAGTACAGGCAATTCTCGTCGGCACGAAGCAGCCGCGGGTATTGGCTGATTTGTATAAACGGCTCTAATCATAAACAAAAGGCAACAGCAATTGCTGTATGTGAAATAAGGCTCTTTCCGAGCAATGGAACAGAGTGTTCAATATGGGCCATTGTCACACAAGAGCCTATAAGGGCATAGGATACACTATATTCGTGACCGTCACCTGAAAGGAGCGGTTATTGCAACTAAACGATCCGGCTGCAGCGTTTTAGAGCTTGCAATCGGAGAGCAGCGAATGGTTTTATTATCCTTTATTCAGCAAGTCATGTGCATGCGACCGGGTTTTGCTATGCAAATCCCAAGCTATGCTTACGAGGCAGGCTTTGCCCTGCAATCCTTAAGGAGGTTCAACTAATGGAAGCATTTAAAGCGGAATTGGAACAAGCCAATCTTGGCGAAGTTTTGTACAACGAACCGCTCTCGAACTATACAACATGGAAAATCGGCGGTCCCGCTGATATATTAATCCTCCCTCGAAGCAGAGAAGAATTAGTTTCTGCGGTTCGTTTGGTGCAAAAGCATCAGATGCCATGGACTAATTTGGGCAGAGGCTCAAACATGCTGGTGAGTGATAAAGGCATTCGCGGAGTTGTCATTAAACCGCACAGAGGGTTAGATTACGTGCGATTTGAAGGATCGCTGGTCATAGCTGGCGCTTCGTATTCTTTAATAAAGCTATCAGTCATGGCGGGTAAGGAAGGTCTGACCGGGCTTGAGTTCGCGGGGGGAATTCCAGGCACGGTAGGCGGAGCCGTCTATATGAATGCTGGCGCGCATGGATCGGATGTGTCACGTATTTTTAAGTCAGCTGATATTGTACTGGATACAGGAGAATTGGTTCGCTACGAACGTGATGACATGCATTTTTCTTACCGTCATTCGATTCTGCATGAGCAAAAGGGCATCGTCGTTGAAGCCACTTTTGAACTGGCAGAGAAGGATAAGAAGGAAGTCCTCGCTGAAATGGCCTCTTACAAAGAGAGAAGATTGAGAACGCAGCCGCTGCAGCTTGCAACTGCAGGCAGCGTGTTCCGCAATCCGCCTAATGATCATGCCGCTAGACTTATTCAAGAGGCGGGACTCAAGGGTGAACGCCTTGGCGGGGCGCAAGTATCGGAGCAGCACGCCAATTTTATCGTAAACACCGGGCAAGCAACAGCTGAAGACGTTCTCGCCCTCATGACTCATATACAAAGCACCGTTCAGGACCGCTTCGGCATCCTGCTGGTGCCGGAAGTATTGGTGGTGGGTGAGCGGTAATTCGGAGGTGATACATTGGACAAATTGGTGATTGAAGGTGGGAAACCTCTCTCAGGAACCATAGTTATCCAAGGAGCGAAAAATGCCGCTTTGCCGATTCTGGCTGCCAGTCTGCTGGCTGAAGGCACAACAACGATAGATCATGTGCCTGATTTGCTGGACATCGATGTCATGCTGAACATTTTGCGCGAATTAGGATGCCGCGCCGAGCATTCGGGAGGAACAGTTGTGCTGGATACTGAAACCGCACATACCTCTCACGTGCCGGAATCGTTAATGAGACAGATGCGCTCTTCTATTTTTCTAATGGGGCCTTTGCTAGCTAGGTTTGGCGAGACGCAAGTTTACCTGCCTGGGGGCTGTGCAATTGGTGAGAGAAAGATTGATCTTCATTTAGAAGGCTTGAAGGCGCTTGGGGCTGAAATAGAAGAATTCGGCAACCGCATTATGTGCCGTGCGGACAAATTGCTGGGCGCCGATATTCATTTAAGTTTCCCAAGCGTTGGAGCAACAGAAAACATTATGATGGCCGCTGCTTTGGCGGAAGGCCGAACTACCATTAGCAACGCCGCACGTGAGCCGGAAATTCAAGATTTGCAGCGTTTTCTAAATGCGATGGGCGCGAAGATTATGGGTGCCGGAACCGACACGATAACGATAGATGGGGTACAGTCGCTAACACCATGTCGTTATAAGGTCATTCCCGACCGCATAGTAGCAGGGACGATTATGGTAGCTGCCGCCGCGACACGCGGCTATGTGACTCTCCAAAACACGCAGCCGGCCCACTTATCCTCTTTGATTCATGTTCTGCGCCGTGCAGGTGTTCAAATCGTTGTCGACGGTGATATAATTAAAGTTGGCAGTGCAGCCAGACCCAAAGCGGTTGAGAGGATTGTAACCTCTCCTTATCCGGCTTTTCCTACCGATTTGCAGTCTCAGGTTATGGTGCTGCTTACGCTTGCTGATGGTGTAAGCGTATTGAAGGAAACGATTTTTGAAGGCAGACTAAAGCATGTGGATGAACTGTCTCGTATGGGCGCCGACATTCGGGTGGATATGAATGCCGCATTCATTCGTGGCGTGCCAAGGCTTTATGGAGCTACGGTGGAGGCGACGGACCTGAGAGCTGGCGCAGCCCTTGTAATTGCGGGTCTAGCAGCGCAAGGCAAGACGGTCGTAGAGCAAATCCATCACATCGACCGAGGCTACGAAAAAATCGAAACGATGTTGTCTAGGCTGGGTGCGCGCATTTCGCGATATTCTCCGGTGCCTAATAACTAATACTAAGCGCATGAGCTGCAAGATAGAAACAGCCGGTACCCTATTGATGCAAAGCGTAAGCTGAAGCATGGAGGCTAGCCGGATGTTTTTTGGGGAAAGAAGGGACAAGTTATGAGCTCGCAGATGCCTGTACTGAAGGAACCTAATCGAAAGCGAATGGGCAGCCGAAAGCTGTTAACCATACTTATTCTATTGTTTGTTGCTCTGCTTACGGTATTATTTTTTAATTCTTCCATTAGCAAGGTTTCAGAAATACAAATTGAAGGTACAAGATTTGTTACACATGAAGAAATCAACAAGGCAGCTGCGATCCTGGTTGGCGATGCGTTCTTCCGTACTTCATCCTCGACGATCAAGGAAAGAGTTTTGACGCTGCCGCAAATAAATGATGTGAAGGTTACAAAAGTGTTTCCAGGTCTTCTTAAAATTGCAGTGGAGGAGTATCCGGTGGTTGCGTTCGAGCTTTCCAAGCAAGGGGAAATGACGGCGCTCTTGTCAAATGGTACAACCGTGGAAGCGGATAGCGATGTTATGCAGCTTGTGGACAAGCCTGTGCTGTCCGGCTGGACCGACGATAACCCAGTAAAGGCAGAGTTAACGACACAGCTCGGCAAAATAACGGCGAAGCAGCTCTCTGACCTTTCGGAGATTATCCCATATCCTTCATCGGCTTATCCTGATCGCATAAGGATATATACACGAACAAAATTTGAAGTGGTCACGGCCGTTTCCGTGCTTACGGAGAAGATTGAAGCGCTGAACGCTGTAATCGAAACACAAGAGCCAGGCAAGATCACGATGCTGCTTGCGGATACATATGTTCCTTTTCAAAGCGAAAGTCTAGAAAATATGGACGCTGACCAAAAAGAGACTACTCAATAGCTTCAAAGAATGGTAGAATTTTATTTATCGCATTTAAACTCGATGGGGCTGGATAACATTAGGAAATATAGAGTGCCGCAAGGGGCGGGACTCGACAAAAAGCGAAAATACTACGAAAACTTTGTTGAAAAAAGAGGGAAAATATTAAAAGCGTTGAATTAGTAGGAATACCTTGAACAAGTGAAATATTAATTTTTATTTGAAACGGAGGTGCCGCAGGATGAGCAGTAACGACATCATCGTCAGTTTGGACATCGGTACATCCAAAGTTCGTGCTATTATTGGTGAAGTGAATAATGGAGCCATTAATATTATTGGAGTTGGATCTGCCGACTCAGAGGGTATTCGCAAAGGAGCAATTGTAGATATTGACCAAACCGTGCAATCGATCCGAAATGCAGTTGAGCATGCGGAGCGCATGGTAGGCATTCAAATATCAGATGTTTACGTAGGAATTCAGGGCAACCATATCGCACTGCAGACCAATCGTGGCGTCGTTGCAGTATCCAACGAGGATCGTGAAATTGGGGAAGAAGATATTGAACGCGTACTTCAAGCAGCTAAAGTAGTAGCGCTTCCACCAGAGCGTGAAATTATTAATTTGGTACCGAAACAGTATTTAGTTGACGGTTTGGAAGGTATTTCCGACCCACGAGGTATGATTGGAGTGCGACTCGAGGTTGAGGCGACCATCGTCACGGGGACGAAGACTGCCATACACAACCTTATGCGTTGTGTAGAGAAAGCAGGCCTTCGTATTTCTGGTGTTATTTTGTTATCATTGGCGTCAGGTGTCGTTTCACTGACCAAGGATGAGAAATCGATGGGCACTGTACTAACGGATATTGGAGCGGGCTCCTGTACGATCGCCATTTATGATCAAGGCGGACTAGCTGCTACATCAACACTGCCAATTGGCGGTGAATATGTAACGAACGATATTGCTTACGGCTTGCGTACACAAAGCGATCAAGCGGAAAAAATTAAACTGAAATACGGATGCGCGAACGTGCTTGACGCGGCTGAAGATGTGAAGTTTAAGGTTACTCGCATGGGAAGCAATGTGGAGAAGGAATTTTCGCAGGTTGACCTTGCAAGCATTATTGAACCGCGCATGCAAGAAATTTTCCATTTGGTTCGCCAAGAAGTACGTCGACTCGGCTATGGGGATAAGGTTAACGGCTATGTCTTAACCGGTGGCTCCGTTTCGATGCCAGGAACGCTCGCTTTGGCCCAGACAGAGCTGGAGTCTTCCGTCAGAATCGCATTGCCTGATTATATCGGAGTAAGAGATCCGGCATTCAGCAGCGGTGTTGGCATGATTCAATACGTGTCGAAATATATGGGAGCTCGAGGAACAGGAGCAGTGAAGAAAACGGCAAGCCGCAAAGCAAGTCCAGCAGCTTCAACGAAACCCGGTATGTTCGAGCGGATCAAAAGCATGTTTAATGAATTTATTTGAAAATATAAGATAATATAAGATTCACCTCTATACGATGCTTATATTTTACCGCGAAACGTTGCTGTATTGTATCAATGATGCTGTCGGCAGTTTACGCTTGACTGGGGGAAAATGAAGATGTTGGAATTCGACTTTGAGCTTGAACAGCTTGCTCAAATTAAAGTAATAGGTGTAGGCGGTGGCGGCAGCAATGCCGTTAACCGTATGATCGAAAATGGTGTTAAAGGCGTCGAATTTATTACGGTGAACACCGACGCTCAAGCGCTTCATTTGGCTAAATCCGAGCATAAGCTGCAAATCGGCGACAAGCTGACACGCGGTCTTGGTGCAGGTGCTAATCCAGATGTAGGCAGCAAGGCTGCTGAAGAATCCCGCGAAATTATTATGAACCAGCTTAAAGGCTCGGACATGGTATTCGTTACCGCTGGTATGGGCGGCGGAACAGGAACAGGCGCAGCTCCAGTAATCGCTGAAATTGCCCGCGAATGCGGTGCATTGACAGTTGGGGTTGTCACGCGTCCGTTTACCTTTGAAGGCCGCAAGCGCTCGGGACAAGCTGAGCTTGGCATCGAGGCGCTCAAAGAAAAGGTAGACACGCTGATCGTCATTCCAAATGACCGGTTGCTTGAAATCGTAGACAAGAAGACTCCGATGCTGGAAGCGTTCCGCGAAGCGGATAATGTACTTCGTCAAGCGGTTCAAGGCATCTCCGATCTAATCGCTGTACCGGGTCTGATCAACCTTGACTTTGCAGACGTGAAGACGATTATGACAGAACGCGGATCCGCATTGATGGGTATCGGTATCGCAACTGGCGAGAACCGTGCTGCTGAAGCAGCACGCAAAGCGATTATGAGCCCGTTGCTTGAAACATCGATTGACGGCGCTCGCGGCGTTATTATGAACATTACAGGCGGCAGCAACCTTTCGCTTTATGAAGTAAATGAGGCGGCTGAAATCGTCATTTCGGCATCTGATCCGGATGTGAACATGATTTTTGGTGCTATCATCGATGAAGATTTGAAGGACGAGATTAAAGTTACTGTTATTGCAACGGGCTTCGAGCATAAATCGGCCGCAGCTCGCCGTATTCCGCAGCAACAGCCAGAAGCAACGGATACAAGACAAGCAGGCAATGCTAATCCAGTTAAGCCTTTTGGCTCAAACAACACATCTAGTGATCAACTAGAGATTCCAGCATTCCTTCGCAATCGCCCACGCAGCGATCGCTAGAACTTTATTTACGCCTCACCAGTTCAAATGGTGGGGCGTTTTTTTTATGTTATAGAGGGCTCATAGCGGTCATAAGCGCATATATGTGCTTACAGTCAAAGAAAGGCATGAAATTTCCCCCAATAAGCACCTATGTGTGCTTAAAGAGAGAAATCGGCGTGTGGGTAGAGTCGAATGGCAGCCGTAAGCGCATATATGTGCTTACAGCTAAAGAGTAACGTGAAATTTCCCCATATAAGTACCTATGTGCGCTTAAAGAGAGAAATCGGCGTGTGGGCAGAGTCGAATGGCAGCCGTAAGCGCATATATGTGCTTAAGGCTAAAGAGAAACGTGAAGTTTCCCCCATAAGCACCTATGTGTGCTTAAAGAGAGAAATCGGCGCGTAGGCGAGCTCAGAAGTGAGCCATAAACGCATATATGTGCTTAATGCCAAAGAAAGGCTTGAAAATGTGCCCCATAAGCACCTATGTGCGCTTATAGGGTGAGATCGAGGCGTAGGCGAACTCGAAAGTCAGCCATAAGCGCATATACGTGCTTAATGCCAAAGAAAGGCATGAAATTGTGCCCCATAAGCACCTATGTGCGCTTAAAGAGAGAAATCGGCGCGTGGGCGTGCTCGAAAGTCAGCCATAAGCGCATATACGTGCTTAATGCCAAAAAAAGGCTTGAAAATGTGCCCCATAAGCACCTATGTGCGCTTAAAGAGAGAAATCGGCGCGTGGGCGTGCTCGAAAGTCAGTCATAAGCGCATATATGTGCTTAATGCCAAAGAAAGGCATGAAATTGTGTCCCATAAGCATCTATGTGCGCTTATAGGGTGAGATCGGCGCGTGGGCGAGCTCAGAAGTCAACCATAAGCGCATATACGTGCTTAATGACAAAGAAAGGCTTGAAATTGTGCCCCATAAGCACCTATGTGCGCTTAAAGAGAGAAATCGGCGTGTGGACAGGGTCGAATGATGGCCGTAAGCGCATACGTCCTTACTCTATGGCCATAAGCGCATACGACCTTACGGCTATAGAGTAAGGCGAAAATCCTTGCCTACAGGGATGCGAATAAAGACGCTTACTTCTCGGGGTTTATTTTGTAGGATCGAATTCTTTTTGTACCATTACCGGCAGGTAGGAGCATTTGTTTTTGCACCATGCTGTGCAGCAGCTTTTGAGCATCTCTTTTATTGATCTTCAAGAGTGCAATAACGTCCGCTGGACGAATAGGATGCGCCAAAGTGGATGAATGCTTTAAAACCTCCAGCTGTAGAAATTCCTCAGCACTAGTTTCATTCTTTTTCCCAATCAAGCTCTTGCCCATAAATTGTTGAAGCAGCTGCTGGCACATGCGGGGTTTTTCTTTTATGTCGTCATACGAGAACCGCAACACTTTCCAACCGTCGAGTATAAGATGGTTCTGGCGCATTAAGGAATCAGAAAATTGCCAACGAGTCATTTCTGCTGAATGTGTGCGATAGCCATCGATTTCGATGACGAGCTGCAAGCCACTCTTTACATATGCAAAATCCAAAAAACGTGTGCCGTCACGAAAGTCGGAAACTTCATACTCGGGATACAAGCCTTCAAACTCCGTAAAGGCAGGGTACCAAACCATTTCTAAAAAATGCTTTTCTGCATGTCCAAGACCTTGCTCAAGTCTTCGCCTGCCCTCTCCCTTGCGTGTATTCAGATTCGCTTCCAGCCAGCGTTCGTAAACCAAATGAAACGACAAAAGAATCAGCCTCCTCCTGAAAATAAAAAAACCGCTTACTTCGGGAAACTAAGTTCCCAAGGTAAGCGGTGTACTTCACTGCTTTGCATCTATAATTTGAATCATACTCTATTTCCATTTCATGAACAAGAGGCTATCTCTTTGACCGCCCATTCGTAATACAGTGAAGTGAGCTGTTTGCGATGGTTACGTAGATGCATGGCTAAATGATGTGGATTTTTTGATGCGAGTGGAAGAAACGGGAAGGTTAGGTCTATATTTTGGACTATACTCTATCTCTGAAGAAGGAAAAAGAATACGTTCCTTGATTAGAAGTGCTTCATAGCTGTATATCTTAAATTCGAAGCATACTATTTTTCCGAACTAAAAAACGGGCGGTTTTTATACAGCTACTCGACAAAAAAAGATATGTCATGCTGTCATGAATAGACAGACTTTGAAATAGGATTTTAATATACTAGTCTCAATCGTTCTCCCGGGAGCCGGCTGCAGGCCCGTTTACCGCCAGTGCAGGAAGGTGACCGAAGTGGCTATTTATGTGGATGTTATGTTTTTGCGAGAGCTGCTTGTTGATGGTGCTATTCTATTAACTTCCGCTTGGGCCCGTCATCTGAAACCACGACCTTGGCGGGTGTTATTGGCTTCTGCTGTCGGAGCTTGTTATGTCGTTTTGATGCTTTTTCCACATTTATCCTTTTTATTTACATTAGCCGTAAAAATCGGGATGTCGCTTTTGATGGTGTGGATTGCTTTTGGGTTCGCGTCCATTCAGCATTTTTTGAGAAATGTCGCGGCATTTTATGCGGTTAACTTTGTTGCCGCCGGTGCGGTGCTTGGGCTCTATTATTTGTTCATGCAAGGGTCCGGTGAGGTTTGGAGGACGATTACGTTCGTAAACGGCAGCATGCGCGTGGAGCTGAAGATGGGATTGTTTTATTTAATTGCTGCGTTTTGTATCGGACTGTATATATACCGTACCGTATTGACGCAAAAACGAGAAAGGGAGCTGGTGCAGACTCATTTGGCAGAGGTCAAAATAACAATTGGAGATCGTATTCAAACCTGCATTGGCTTGATTGACACCGGCAATCAGCTCTATGATCCGTTAACACGGACGCCGGTCATGGTAATGGAAGCTGCATTATGGCAAGATGATTTGCCCGAATCGTGGTTGAATAGCATACGAGATGCACAAGTGGATCGTCTTGTAGCGGGAATGGATGAACAGCCCTTCGTGTGGCAGGATAGGCTTCGTCTCGTTCCATTCAGAGGTGTCAACCGAGGGTCACAGTTCATGCTAGCGATAAAGCCGGATGCGGTTGAGATTACTAGGGAAGGACAAGTATTTGAAACGCGGAAGGTGCTTATCGGGCTTGACGGCGGAAAGCTAACGTCTGATGGAGCATATCGAGCCATTATCCATCCGTCTATGGTACAACAATAAAACCGTATGCTCATACAAACGAGGAGGGATGGGCCAGATGCTCGTCAAGTACAAATTGATCCTTCAGTTATATTATTATCGTGTTATGTTTTTATTCGGATTAAAAAGCGAAGAAATTTATTACATCGGTGGTAGTGAAGCGCTTCCACCGCCATTGACACGTGAAGAAGAAGAATATTTGCTGGAAAAGCTGCCTACGGGTGACACGGCTATTCGTGCGATGCTAATTGAACGAAATTTAAGGCTCGTCGTGTATATCGCCCGTAAGTTTGAAAATACCGGCATTCATATTGAAGATCTCGTATCGATTGGCGCGATTGGTCTCATAAAGGCGGTCAACACCTTTGATCCGGAAAAAAAGATCAAGCTTGCGACGTACGCCTCGCGTTGTATCGAAAATGAAATATTGATGTATTTGCGACGCAACAGCAAAACCCGTACAGAAGTATCTTTCGACGAACCGCTTAACATTGATTGGGACGGCAATGAGCTGCTTTTATCCGATGTGCTCGGTACGGAAAACGATACGATTTACCGCAATATCGAAGAACAGGTCGACCGCAAGCTTCTTCATAAAGCGTTGGATAAGCTTTCGGAGCGGGAGCGGATTATTATGGAGCTCCGCTTTGGTCTTGCCGATGGCGAGGAGAAAACGCAAAAGGATGTGGCAGACCTTCTTGGCATTTCGCAGTCGTATATATCGCGCCTGGAGAAACGGATTATAAAAAGACTTCGAAAAGAATTTAACAAAATGGTGTAAGGCCGCACCCCGCTTGCAGTTGTCGAACGATGTCGCAATAGGAATAAAAAGACCACCCAAGGAGATAATGTACATTAATGTTTCTCCTTGGGAGGTAATCACGTTGACCCGAAATAAAGTCGAGATCTGTGGAGTGGATACCGCGAAACTGCCTGTCCTGAATAATGTCGAAATGAGAGAATTGTTTACGGCATTGCAAACCCGCAACGAGTGGGCAGCAAGAGAGAAATTAGTAAACGGCAACCTGCGGCTAGTACTTAGCGTTATACAACGGTTTAACAATAGGGGAGAGTTTGTGGACGACTTGTTTCAAGTCGGCTGCATCGGACTTATGAAGGCGATAGATAATTTCGACCTCGGCCAAAACGTCAAATTTTCCACCTATGCCGTACCGATGATTATCGGAGAAATACGCCGTTACTTGCGAGACAACAACCCGATTCGCGTATCACGAAGCTTGAGGGATATTGCCTATAAGGCGCTTCAGGTAAGAGATAGCTTGACGAACAAAAATTCACGCGAGCCGACGATCTTTGAAATATCAGAGGCGCTGAATGTTCCGAAGGAAGACGTCGTTTTTGCGTTAGACGCCATACAGGATCCGGTTTCTTTGTTTGAACCGATCTATCATGATGGCGGCGATCCGATATATGTCATGGATCAAATTAGCGACGAGCGGAATAAGGATGTATCGTGGATCGAAGAAATCGCGCTTCGGGAAGCGATGCACAAGCTGAACGACCGGGAAAAAATGATCTTGTCCATGCGTTTCTTTGAAGGAAAGACACAAATGGAAGTAGCCGATGAAATCGGCATCTCGCAGGCGCAGGTTTCTCGCCTTGAGAAGTCGGCCATTCAGCAAATGCAAAAGCATGTTAAAACATGAGTTGAAACTTGAAAAACGGTGCCGCGAGGCACCGTTTTTTTGTTTGCAATCAGAACGAAAATGGTTACGCGATCAACAGCATCCAGAAGGTTAATCCGCTTAGAATCAAGCAAAGCGGAGCGTAAATGAACGAGTCCATTCGTGCAAAGGGAGTATTGCGAATGCTTTTGAAAATGCCGACCGTACGAAATTCACCGATTGCTCGCAAGAGAAATACAACAGCAAGCGACCAGCCTGCGAAGCCTGGCAGCCAAGCAGGGCCAACAGCTGGTAATACATCAACAATCATAAGGAGAGAAGCTGCGGCAGCCCAAAAAATCAAAGTAACAGCAACGATGCCGAGGCGTCCCGGTTTAAAAAGCGGCGAATTTGTATCGCTTCTCGTCGGAACGGCGATCGAGGAGCCTCGGCGACCGCCAAACAGCCAATACAAATGAATGCAGCCTATCAAGAACAATACCGCGCTAACAATACCCGCGAGTACGAATTGCAACTTTAACCCCTCCCGTTAAATGGAATCATTTTTTCGATAAATGGCATCAGCAGGTTAATTTGCTTCTCCGCGTCCTGAGGCGAGAGCATTCGATGCTTATTGCGCTCATGCCAGCCTAAGTAGTAGCTGTACAATAGCTCGGACGTGCTGCATGCTGCCTCATCGGATAAACCGCATTCCTTAAGCAGGCCGGTCATGTAATCCAATCGCTGCTGCTCAATTTGAAGCAGCATTTCCGCGTATGAAAGCTCGGAAGCTCCTAATTTTCGCAAATGATAAACAAAGTCCTTGCCTTCATTTGAGCTGAACATAACGGCAAGCAGCTGCCGCACCTTCTGCATAGGCTCTAAAGTCTGATTGTGCTGGATTAAGGCGATGATCGAGCTGGTCGCTCTTTCATGCCAATAATTAATGATACGTTCAACAAACAAGATGCGATTTTTGAAATACCAATAAAAACTGGTTTTGCTGCTGCAGAGCTGCTTAGCTAGCTGCTCCACAACTAAAGCTTCAACACCTCCGCTTGCAAACCTTTGCAGACCAAGCTTCACCCAATCGAGTTCTGTCGCGACGATTTTTGGCATGGTTCCTCCATGTATTTTTCTTTTTTGTTTATTGTACGATGTCGTACATAATCATAACAGCCAAGTTGGTAATTGGGAAGTATTGTACGATATCGTACATAAAAATATTTTTCATTAACAACGGCTCGTTTTTTAGAGAAGAAGGACATTTTGGGCAAATTGCTCATATAGTTATAGGAGAAGCAAACGGACGATCACTCTACTTGAAAAGCGGTGAACGGAAATGAAAATATCTGATTTTCAGACGAAGGACGTTATCAATATTGTAGATGGCAAAAAGCTTGGTCAAATATCCGATTTGGAGCTTGACTTGCGGCAGGGGCGCATCGATTCCATCGTGGTGCCGCAGTTTACTAAATTTCTAGGCATGTTCGGAGGAGGCGGCACGGAGGTCGTCATTCCTTGGCGCAACATTGTGAAGATCGGAGCGGATGTTGTGCTCGTTAGAATGGATGATACGAAGCAGCTGCGTTCCGAGGAGGACGATTTGCACGCTCGCACGTAACACGGTAAACTGTGTCTAAACGAATGGAAGGATTGCTCAGCGTGCGCTAGTCATTTTGCGCGTGCCTAACAAGCCTTTAAATAGAGGTGAAAGCCAAATGGAAGCTTTTAAACATATTCAATCAGCGAAGGGACCTTCGCTTTTTTTGTTGTCCGAGTGGAATGACCGGCTTGAGCGGTTGACCGCTGGATTTACTGGGAGAGATGGCGGAGTAAGCGAGGCGCCGTGGGCGTCTTTAAATATGGGCATGCATGTCGGTGACCTTGATGAAGCGGTTATTGCGAACCGACGGTTATTGACTGATGCTGTCGGATGGCCGTTTGAAGCGTGGACCTGCGCTGAGCAGGTGCATGGGAATCGTGTGCATCAGGTAACGGAAGCGGAGAAGGGAAGAGGCAGAGCGACTCTGGGCGATGTGCTAAAAGATTGCGATGCAATCATGACGGACGTGCCGGGTGTGCTGCTCGCTTCTTTTTATGCTGATTGTGTGCCGCTCTACTTCTACGACCCTGAGCATGATGCGATCGCGCTTGCACATGCCGGATGGAAGGGCACCGTGCAGCAGATTGCCTCGGAGACGATACAAGCTATGGTAAGCGCGTATGGAACGAATCCACATGCGATGCTCGCTGCGATTGGCCCATCAATCGGCGGATGCTGCTATGAGGTTGACGGGCCGGTGATAAATCAAGTCCAGCAGCTATTGGAGAGACTGGGACTTCCGGGTGATGAAGCTGAAACGATGCTCAAGAAAGCAGGCAATGGCAAAGCGAACTTAGACTTGAAAGAAATAAACCGACAGATTATGATAAAAGCAGGAATTTTGCCGACATGTATCGAATTAACAGAGTGGTGCACCGGATGCAGGCGGGATTTGTTCTTTTCCCATCGCAAAGAAGGTGGCATGACCGGCCGAATGGCCAGTTGGATCGGCATTCGGGAGAGGTGAGGCAGGATGTCTACTATACAGGATAGAATTCAGCTCGTTGAAGAGCGGATCCAGAAGGCTTGCGAGCGTTCGGGACGAAGCAGGGAAGAAATTCAAATTATTGCGGTCACAAAGTATGTGTCCTTAAATACAACAAAGACTGTTTTCGAGCAGGGCTTGCGCCATCTTGGCGAAAACCGCTGGAAGGTCGCGCAGGAGAAATGGGAAGCGATTAGCGGGAATGTCGAGCAAGATGCGGACGTGCAGCCCATTTGGCATTTTATTGGATCATTGCAAACGAATAAAGTGAAAGACGTCATTGGAAAGTTTACATACATGCATTCGTTGGACAGGCTTTCGCTAGCTGAGGCAATTGACAAGCGGGCTTCACAGCTCGGCATTATCGTCCCATGCTTCATTCAAGTAAACGTCTCTGGCGAGGATTCGAAGCAAGGCCTTGAACCAGAGCAGCTGTTTTCATTTGTGGAGCAGCTCGGCGCGTTTCATTCGATTAAGCCAATTGGGCTAATGACGATGGCTCCGTATGAAGCGGAGCCCGAGCAAACCAGAACAGTTTTTAGAGCTTTACGAGAGCTGCGGGATGAGCTGCAACAGCGCCCGGAACTTCCAAATACGATCACCCATCTTTCAATGGGCATGTCGAATGATTTTGACGTAGCGATTGAAGAAGGAGCGACATGGATTCGCCTTGGTACGATACTAGTAGGGAAAGAGGAGGAATAATAGATGAGTGTCATTAACCGTTTTATGAGCTATTTTGGTTTCCATGATGAAGAAGAAGTCGTTGAGAGAGAACGGGTCGTCCAGCAGGAAGAGCAAGAAGCTGAAACTTCTCCCTTCGAGGCACGTAAAAACACAAAGAGCAATAATGTTGTCAGCATTCACTCGCAGAAAAATGTCAGAGTTGTGCTTAGCGAGCCCCGTTCTTACGATGAAGCACAAGAAATTGCTGACCATTTGCGTTCGCGTCGTGCCGTCATCGTCAACTTGCAACGCGTCCGCAATGATCTTGCTGTACGGATTGTTGATTTCCTAAGCGGTACAGTGTACGCTTTAAACGGGAGTATCTCTAAGCTAGGCCCAAATATTTTTCTATGCACGCCGGATTCAGTGGAAATTCAAGGTGCTATAACGGAAATGCTGGCCGATGAGAACGACTACAATAAAATGAGGTGACCTTGAGTTGTTAAATAGTATTGAAGGAGCAATAAATACGCTGCAAAGCATTTACAGTTTTATGATCATCGGGTATGTGCTGCTGTCATGGCTGCCAAATGCTCGCGATAGCTTTATCGGCGTGTTTCTTGGCAAGCTTGTAGAGCCCTACCTCGGAATATTCCGGAGATTTATCCCGCCGATCGGCGGCATGCTGGATCTATCCCCGATTATTGCTCTCTTCGCTTTGCGTTTCATAGCAGCAGGCTTGATGGGAGTAATTAAATTTTTCGTTAACAGTTAACAAAAGGAATGAAAGCTTATGAAACAAGGTATATATGATCATTTCCACCCCGACGAGAAAGCTTTTGTCGATCGGGCAGAGGAATGGATAGAGCGGTCCGCACAGCAGCATGAGCTGAAGCGGACCGATTTTTTAGACCCAAGGCAAGCACAAATCCTGACCATATTAGCTAATCGCAATCCAGACGTGAACGTTCGCCTTGATGGCGGCAGTGAGCTGGCAGAACGGAAACGGGCCATTATTGGACCGGATTATCGCAGCTTGGATGATGAGGCGATCGGCATTTCGGTGCTTGAGGTAAATGGGTCTGGACAAGCTAGCCTTGAGCTTGATCATGGTGATTTTTTGGGCGCATTGCTCGGACTTGGCATTAAACGTGATCGAATTGGTGATATACATGTACATGAACATTTTTGCCATATCATCGTTTTAGATGAAATTGCCGATTACTTAAATATACACCTGAGACAGGTTCATCGCATGAATGTTCTGACGGACATCATTCCGCTTGCAGAGCTGCAGACCGTTGTGCCGAAGCTGGAGGAGATGAGCTTATCCGTAGCTTCCATGCGATTGGACGGCATTGCGAGCGACGTATATCGGATTAGCAGATCCAAAATTGTAGATCCGATACGAGCAGGCAGATGCCGAGTGAACTGGAAATCGGAAGAGGACCCATCCGAGCAGCTTCGCGCGGGAGACGTTGTGTCTTTTAAGGGACTTGGACGATTTAAAGTGATTGAGGTCGATGGTGTGACAAAAAAGGGCAGAATACGCGTCAGGATAGGCAAATTTATTTGAACGATTGCAGGATTTTACCTGTAGTTGTCGAAAGTGTTCACATCAATAGTAAATCCGGTTGCCAGAGTCACAAATACCATGAGGAGGTGCGCCAATGCCTTTATCGCCATTGGACATACATAACAAAGAGTTTGGTCGGAGACTGCGCGGCTATGATGAGGACGAAGTCAACGAATTTCTAGATCAAGTCATCAAAGACTATGAATCGCTTATTCGTGAAAATAAAGAGCTGCAAAATCAATTGCTTGGCCTGCAGGAAAGATTGAATCATTTTACAAATATCGAAGAAACGCTAAGCAAAACGATTATTGTAGCGCAGGAAGCTGCTGACGAGGTAAGAAGCAATGCGAAGAAGGAAGCGCAGCTGATCATTAAGGAATCGGAGAAAAATGCCGATCGTATCATTAATGATTCGCTTGCGAAGTCTCGCAAGGTTTCTCTTGAGGTTGAAGAGCTCAAGAAGCAAGCATCTGTGTATCGCGCTCGTTTCCGGACGCTCGTAGAAGCGCAGCTTGAGCTGCTTGCCGTTGACGGCTGGGATACGCTGGAGCCGAAAGCAAGACAAGCAGAGCGTGAGCTGACGCTCGGTTAGTTTAACCGCAAATAGGCGAATTGACATTTGACATTTGGCCTGTTGTTACGCTATAACTAATGATAATGAATCATTGATCTAAACTTCGTTGACGAGAACAAGTACGTTTTAGGGTCACTCCTCAGAGAGCCGGCGGCAGCTGAAAGCCCGGTGTGTGAGCCAATTCGGAATATCCTCTCTGAGAAGCGGCGCCGAACCTGCGAGAGCAGCAGTAAGTGCTGACGGCTGTCCCCCGTTACAGGGAACGCGAACAGAACGTTCGCGACTAAGGTGCCGCATGAAGCGCAGTTCGAGTGAGCTGTTTGCCTTTATCTTCCTGCTAGCTGTACAGCAGAAGAATATGCGGAACAAGGGTGGTAACGCGACTAAGCCTCGTCCCTTCTCATAGGGATGAGGCTTTATTTTTGTTTAAAATTAGGAGGCTGAATTATGCAACGCGTAGATGTTAAGGAACGTGCCCGCAGTCGTGAGATGCGTGTGCTTGAGCAATGGAAAACAGAGGATACCTTCAAGAAATCAATTGAAAATCGAGAAGGCAAGCCGAATTTTGTATTTTATGAGGGACCGCCAACCGCTAATGGAGCGCCTCATATCGGTCATGTGCTAGGCCGTGTTATCAAGGACTTTATCGGACGTTACAAGACGATGTCAGGCTACCGCGTAATCCGTAAAGCAGGCTGGGATACGCACGGTCTTCCGGTTGAGCTTGGCGTAGAGAAGCAGCTGGGCATTTCCGGCAAGCAAGAGATCGAGGAATACGGCATTGAGAAATTCGTGAAAAAATGTAAGGACAGCGTATTTGAATACGAGAAGCAATGGCGTGAGCTTACAGAAGCGATCGGATACTGGACGGATCTAGACAATCCATACATTACGCTTAAGAATGAGTATATCGAGAGCGTATGGCATATTTTATCAACCATTCACGGCAAAGGGCTGCTGTACCGCGGACATCGCGTAAGCCCGTATTGCCCGGATTGCCAAACGACGCTCAGCTCGCATGAGGTTGCACAAGGCTATGAGGATGTGAAGGATCTAAGCGCGACTGCGAAGTTTAAGCTTGCGGATTCCGGGGAGTTTGTTCTGGCATGGACGACTACGCCATGGACGCTGCCAGCTAACGTGGCGCTCGCTGTAAATTCGGAGCTTGATTATATCCGCGCTTCCAAAAATGGCGAAGTGTATATCGTTGCTCAAAATTTGGCTGAGAGCGTACTGAAGGACGAGTATGAGGTTCTATCGGTTGTGAAGGGTGCAGAGCTGGTCGGCTTAAGCTATGAGCCGCCATTCAATTACGTTGCGATTGAGAAAGGCCATATCGTCATTGCCGGCGATTTTGTCAGCGACACTAGCGGTACAGGGATCGTTCATATTGCGCCTGCATACGGTGAGGATGACTACCGCGTTTCACGCGAGAACGGAATCAGCATGCTGAATGTCGTTGATTTGGCGGGTCGCTACGTTGCGGAAGTAACGGACTTTGCGGGCCGTTTCGTCAAAGACAGCGAGCTTGATATCGATATCGTCAAAAATTTGAGCGAGCGCGGCTTGCTTTACTCGAAGGAGCGCTACGAGCATAGCTATCCATTCTGCTGGCGCTGCAAAACGCCATTGATCTATTATGCAATGGAAAGCTGGTTCATTAAGACAACGGCAGTGAAGGATCAACTGATCGCAAACAACAACAGTGTAGACTGGTACCCGGGCCATATCCGCGAAGGACGCTTCGGCAAGTTCCTTGAGGATTTGGTGGACTGGAACATCAGCCGCAACCGCTATTGGGGAACGCCGCTCAACGTATGGGTTTGCGAAGTGACGGGCAAGGAATATTCGCCAAGCAGCATCGCTGATTTGCGTGCGATGGCAATCGGCGATGTGCCTGAGGATATCGAGCTCCACAAGCCATATGTAGATGGAATCAAGCTGAAATCTCCTTTTGCCGAGGGCGCCGAAATGACGCGCACACCGGAAGTAATCGACGTCTGGTTCGATAGCGGCTCAATGCCTTTCGCTCAGCAGCATCATCCGTTTGAGAATGAGCAGCAGTTCGCTGAGCAATATCCTGCAGACATCATCTGCGAGGGCATTGACCAGACACGCGGCTGGTTCTACAGCTTGCTTGCTGTATCGACGCTATACAATGGCAAAGCGCCTTACAAAGCGGTTATCTCAACCGGTCATATCTTGGATGAGAATGGACAGAAGATGTCCAAATCGAAGGGCAATGTCATTGATCCTTGGGAAATCATCAACGAATACGGCACGGATGCATTCCGCTGGGCGTTGCTTGCAGACAGCGCGCCATGGAACAGCAAACGGTTCTCGCGCGGCATCGTAGGCGAAGCAAAATCGAAGGTCATTGATACAATCGTCAATACGCATGCATTTTTTGCACTGTATGCTTCCATCGACGGCTTTGACTTTAACGAACATGCGGAAATCAAATCGGATAACAAGCTGGATCGCTGGATCATTTCCCGCTTGAACAGCTTGATCAATACGGTAAACAAAGGATTAGAGGTTAATGATTTCCTTAACCCGGCCAAATCGATTGAGACGTTCGTTGACGAGCTTAGCAACTGGTATATCAGACGCTCGCGCGACCGTTTCTGGGGTAGCGGGCTTACCGATGATAAGCTGGCTGCTTACCAGACGCTGCGCAGCGTACTCCTTACGCTCTCACGTCTAATCGCGCCGTACGCACCTTTGCTTGCTGAGGATGTATACGGCAATCTAGGCGGAGTGGGCAGCGTGCATTTGGCTGACTACCCTAAAGCCGACGAGGCTGTGATCGATGAGACGCTGGAGCGCGATATGGAAAGCGCGAAGCAAATCGTTGAGCTTGCGCGCAACGTTCGGAACGAAACGGGCATCAAGACTCGTCAACCGTTGTCTGAGCTTATCGTTTCGCTGGATCGTGATTTTAACGTGGCAGACTACGAGGACATCGTGAAGGACGAAATTAACGTCAAAGCGATTACGGTACAAAATTCCGACAGCGGCTTTGTTGATTTTACGCTTAAGCTGAACCTTAAAGTTGCCGGCAAAAAGTATGGCAAAAACGTAGGTCCAATCCAAGCGCAGCTGAAAGGCTTGAATGCTGACCAAACTCGCAGCATTGTGAACGGCGGAAGCTTCGACTTCACGAGCGCTGAGGGCGAGCAGCTGGCCATTGCCGTAGAAGAGTTGTTGGTTGAGAAACAAGCGAAGTCCGGATTTGCTTCCGCATCAGGCTATGGCGTTACCGTAGCGCTTAATACGGATATTACGCCGGAGCTTGAGCAGGAGGGCTGGGTGCGCGAGGTCATTCGTGCCGTTCAGGATACGCGCAAAAAGCTGGATCTGCCGATCGAGAAACGGATTGACCTTGTACTCGATGTAGATTCTGAGCTTAAAGCTGCTCTTGAAGCATTCAAGGATGTCCTGCACGATAATGTGCTTGTACAGTCAGTAGCCTATGAAGAAACGCCGGAGATGGAAAGAGTATCGCTCGGTGAAAAGGTTATAGGGATTTTCATCCGCGGATAAGGATATAGTATAGAGGAAAACAACAAGCGAAAAACGAGGCCGTCGCCTACCGGCTGCTGCAGCAAGCGACCGATTGGTCGCATAGCTGCAATGGCAGGGAGGTTAGGCCTCGTTTTATTGTTTGACAAAGGGGATGCCTCGTATGAAAACAAATAACCCGGAACAACCGAAAAATTTGGACGAGCTGAAATCTTCGCTCGGCATACTTGATAAACGCCTGCAAGTGGTCGCAACGGATTTGGAGCGTACGCAAATTGCCGACTACGTGCAACTGCTTAACCGACCCAGAACGTTGATTTGGAAAAATCTGCTCGCCGGTACGGCGCGAGGCGTTGGTATCGCGATCGGCTTTACTTTTTTTGCTGCGACGATTCTTTATGTGCTGCGTATTTTAGGTGCGTTGAACCTGCCGATAATCGGCGACTATATCGCGGACATCGTTCGAATTGTACAAATCCAGCTTGAAGGAAAAACGTATTAATTATTTTTCGTCATGCTCTTCCGTCTCAAGACCGTGGTCTCCTTCGCCGGCATCCAAATAATGTGAATATTCCCGGTTGCGGATCACAGAGACATGACGGCCGGTGATGTCGGTCGCCAGGAAGCTTTCGATCGGCTCAACGAAGCCGTCATTCTCATAGGCTTCAATGCCAACATGATCGTAATCGGCGACATCAGGATGTTCTGACATTGCAGGTGAATCGGCATTGCCATATTGTTCAACAATTTGCCATGCGTCCTCACCGTCAAAGCCGTTGTAAGAGTCATGCTCGTCCATGCTTGTGCGTCCAAACGGAGGATCAAGAACTAATTCTTCAACTGGCCTGCGCAGCGATAAATGCTGGCGGGGCGCATGCTCGATGCAATACAGCGTATCCGGAACAGCATCGAGACGCTCAAGCGGAATAGGTTCGTTGCAAGTCATGCATATGCCGTATGAACCGTTTGCTATCGCATCAAGCGCTGCATCGATGCGCCTAAGATGCAGATCCTCCTGTTCAAGCAGGGCAACATCCTTTGCACGTTCGTAAAGCTCGGTTGCGGTATCGCCCGGATGGTTATCGATCGATGAAAGCTCGCCGGTATCATCGCGTTGCGAATGGGATAATCCGTAATGATCATTTTCTGCAAGCCTGTGTTCGATTTCACGCTGCTCATCCAACAACCTGCTTTGCAGCAGCTTAATATGAGCGTTTGATGGGGTTGTCATTTTTGAGCGCCCTCCTTAGCAGGGAACATAATTGCTGTATTAGCTTTTGCCGAAAGGCGGTTTTTCAGTATGGGCTTCAATGGAAGAACTACGCTTCCTGCTGGCTCTCGTTTGGCGCTGTATGCTACAATTGATTGGAATTGTTTGAAAGGAGCCGCCTGCGTCGATTTAAGCTTCCTTATCACGCAGCTCTTTGGAGTTGAATTGTTGCTTCACAAAAAATTAGGAGTGATTAGATGCGTTTTTATTATTATTGGGTAGCCGTAATCGTGTTTGTCCTTGATTTTGCAACAAAAAGAATAATTGAAACTAAGCTTGACATCGAGGATCAAATTAGCGTTATCGGTAATTTTTTTCTCATTACTTCGCATCGAAATCGGGGTGCTGCATTTGGCATCCTGCAGGATCAACGGCTGTTTTTCATTATTATTACGATCGTCATTGTAACGGGCATTATATGGTACATTCAAGCGATGCGCAGGTCTGCCAAGCCTTGGCTGCTTGTTGGTCTTGGACTTGTTCTTGGCGGTGCGATTGGCAACTTTCTGGATCGCGCTCGGTTTGGGGAGGTTGTCGACTTCCTGCAGTTCAACTTTGGCAGCTATGAATTTCCGATTTTTAACGTTGCGGATTCAGGTATCGTCTGCGGCGTAGCATTAATTCTAATTGACACGTTGTTGTCCGCTAAGGATGATAAGAAACGTTTGCAAAATGGAGAGGACAAGGATCATAACAATCATGAGCAACAGCCTGTATAATGAAGAGCCTTTGGAATGGATTGCAGAAGCAGAGCAATCCGGCGAACGAGTAGATAAGTTTGTAACGGACAGCATCGACGATGCTGCCGTGTCGAGAACGCAAGTACAAGAATGGATCAAAGCAGGAGCCGTGCTGGTAGACGGAAAGGTTGCAAAAGCGAACGTAAAGGTGATGGAAGGCAACCATGTTGTTCTTCACATACCTGAGCCGGAAGAGGCTGCGATCGTGTCTGAGAACATTCCGCTTGAGGTTATATACGAGGATTCGGATCTTATTGTCATCAATAAAAAGCGCGGTATGGTCGTTCATCCCGCACCAGGACATTCGTCCGGAACGCTTGTGAATGCGCTTATGTATCATTGCAAGGATTTGTCCGGCATTAATGGCATGATTCGTCCAGGCATCGTGCATCGGATCGATAAGGATACGACGGGATTGCTGATGGCCGCCAAAAATGACCTCGCGCATATTTCGCTTGCGGAGCAGTTGAAGGATCATACGGTAACGCGCAAATATATCGCTCTTGTACACGGCAATTTGCCGCATGACCAAGGGACGATCGATGCGCCGATCGGACGCGATTTAAATGATCGGAAACTGTTTACGGTGACTGAGCGCAACAGCAGACAGGCAGTAACGCATTTCCATGTGCTCGAGCGTTTGGGCGATTATACGATTGTTGAGCTGCAGCTCGAAACGGGCCGCACCCATCAAATTCGTGTTCATATGAAATATATCGGACATCCGCTTGCGGGAGATCCGGTTTATGGTCGCAATAAGACGGTGGCGCTAAAGGGACAAGCTTTGCATGCCGCGCTTCTCGGATTTACCCATCCGCGCAGCGGCGAAAGATTAGAGTTCGAGATGCCGTTGCCGGCAGATTTCGAGAATGTGCTTAGCAGCTTGCGGTCAAGGTAGCTCAAAACGTGCAAAAGTGCAAACTTTTCACCACTTTATTCATTATTTCGAACTGTGAAGTAAGTTATTCTAACAGTAACATCTGAAATTAATGAAAATATAAGGATAGGTGACACCAAATGACATCCATTAATCAAAATTACCTGGAGCTGCAAGGCAGCTACTTGTTTTCGGAAATTGCAAAGCGCCGCACAAAATTTATTCAAGAAAACCCTAATGCAGAAATTATCAGCCTAGGTATCGGCGACGTTACACGCGGCTTGCCGGAAGCGGTACTGAAAGCTATGCACAGCGCAGTAGACGAGCTTGCGGCTCCAGGATCATTCCGCGGATACGGTCCAGAGCAAGGCTACGATTTTCTAGTTAACGCTATTATTGAAAATGACTATAAAGCACGCGGCATCGAAATCGCATCGAATGAAGTATTCGTAAGCGACGGCTCCAAATGCGATGTCGGCAACATTCAAGAGATTTTCAGCGAGAACAGCATCGTTGCCGTACAAGATCCTGTATACCCCGTGTATGTAGATACGAACGTAATGGCTGGCCGCTCAGGCAAATACAATCAAGAAACAAAACGTTATGAGAACATTTCGTACTTGGAGTGCACGGCTGAGAACGACTTTAAACCAAGCCTGCCGGACCGCAAGGTTGATATTATTTACTTGTGCTACCCGAACAACCCGACAGGCATGACGCTAACGAAGGAAGAGCTGAAGGTATGGGTGGATTACGCAAAAGCGAACAACTGCATTATCCTTTATGATTCTGCTTATGAGTCATTTATCCAAGAAGACGACGTTCCTCACAGCATCTACGAAATCGAAGGCGCGCGCGAGGTAGCTATCGAATTCCGCAGCTTCTCGAAGACAGCAGGCTTCACAGGCGTACGCTGCGCATACACGGTCGTTCCGCGCGAGCTTAAAGGATTTGACGCTTCCGGCAACGAGGTGTTGTTCAACGACCTATGGAATCGCCGCCACACGACTAAATTCAACGGCGTATCGTATGTGACACAACGCGGTGCAGCTGCTATTTACTCGGAGGAAGGCAAAGAACAAATCAAAGCTTTGGTTGATTACTATATGACTAATGCTGCGATTATTCGCGACGGTCTGGCATCGCTTGGTTTGGAAGTGTTCGGAGGCGTCAACGCTCCTTACATCTGGTTGAAAACGCCAAATGGCTTGGATTCATGGGCATTCTTCGATAAGCTTCTTACGGAAGCGAACATCGTTGGAACACCGGGTGTTGGCTTCGGACAAAGCGGACAAGGTTATTTCCGCCTAACGGCATTCGGCAGCCGCGAAAATACGGAAAAAGCGGTAGAAAGAATTCGTAAGCTTAGCCTATAGCAACTAACGCGATCCTTGTATAGCTGATCGGAATGGGTTCACACGATGTACAAGCGGAAATATTCGTTTTTACTTGACAACAAAATGTCGAATGTGGGATAATTCCTATGATATACAGCAGTACCTTTAACTCAGTCCCGAGAGGCTGGCAAGGTAGCGTGAATAACAAGTCTATAGAAGAGAAGAATAGGACATCCAAATGCGCAGCTTTCTGTGACGAGAGCAGCGGGGGCATGTACCCTATCTCTTCATGGCTTATCACAAGCTCCTTGCGATTTTTGCAAGGAGCTTTTTTTGTCGCAACCTGGCATTTTGGCGATTATGGAAGGAGTAAGCGGAAATGACGGAAGAAGAGCAATTGGTCATCATGGATGAAACGGCAATTCGCCGGGCATTAACGCGAATTGCTCATGAAATCGTGGAGAAGAACAAGGGCATCGATAACTGCGTAATCGTAGGCATTCGAACGCGGGGCATTTACCTCGCACATCGCATTGCGGAACGCATCAGGGAAATTGAAGGGAAGCCGGTACTCGTTAGCGAGCTTGACATCACGCATTACCGAGATGATCGCAAGTCTGCCAAGTCAGCAGACGTTGAAGTCGCAGCGGCGATAGGCGATACCGACGGCGTACCCTTCACGGTTCAAGACAAACGAATCATATTGTTCGACGATGTGCTTTATACAGGACGAACGATCCGGGCGGCAATGGATGCGCTTATGGATTGCGGACGGCCGCAAAGCATCCAGTTGGCGGTGCTTGTAGACAGAGGACATCGGGAACTGCCGATTCGGCCTGATTTTGTCGGCAAAAACGTGCCAACCTCCAAGCAGGAGCAAATTGATGTAGATCTTGCCGAAATCGACCATATCGATCAAGTCACATTAACAAGAGGGGGCAAGCCGGATGACGGTGACACTGCTTAAACAACGGAGTTTGCTCGGATTAAAGGATTTAAGCAAGGAAGAGATAGAATCTATTCTTGATCGGGCCGCTTATTGGGAGAACCAATCCACTAAAGTCCACACAACGATGCAAGGCAAGTTCGCAGCCAACATGTTTTTCGAAAATAGTACACGGACGCGCTTTTCCTTCGAAGTAGCTGAGAAGCGTCTAGGCACAGAGGTGCTGAATTTCTCTTCAGCGGTATCAAGCGTTCAGAAGGGTGAATCAATTTACGATACGGTTCGCACGCTGGAATCGATGGGAATCGACGTAGGAATCATTCGGCTTAAGCCAATCGGCGTTCTTGCCGAGCTGGCGACTAAGATCAAGGTTCCTTTAATTAATGCTGGAGACGGCAACAACGAGCATCCTACCCAAGCGCTCCTCGATATGTATACGATGCGCAAGCATTTTGGACAACTCAAAGGATTGACGGTTTCGATTGTCGGAGATGTACTGCACAGCAGGGTAGCAAGATCGAACCTATGGGCGCTGCAAAAATTCGGGGTCAACGTGAACTTCTGTTCGCCGGTGAATATGCAAGCCTCTGAGCTGGATGTCTCTTATGTCACTATAGATGAAGCTTTAAAATCAGATGTCGTCATGATGCTGCGCGTGCAGCTTGAGCGCCACGAGAGCGGCAAGCTCAGCTCTGCCGAGAACTACCGCGAGCATTACGGCTTGACGGTGGAGAGAGCAAGCAAGCTTGCCAATCATGCAATCATTATGCACCCTGCGCCAATCAATCGCAATGTAGAAATCGACGATGAGCTGGTTGAACATCCGCAATCACGCATTTTTCCGCAAATGGAAAATGGGGTACCGGTTCGAATGGCCGTCATAGAACGCGCACTCAGCTAACAGCAGCAATATAGACCGAACCAATCGGAGGGTGAAAACGATTATGTCATTATGGATAATTAACGGTAACGTATGGAACGAAATTTCGGGCAGTCTGGAAAGCAAGCATATCCAAATCGCAAACGGTAAAATCGAAGCGATCGTAGACGGCGCGCAAACGCCGGATACGGGCAGCGCAGAGGTTATTGATGCACAGGGCAAGCTCGTATCGCCAGGCTTTATCGATATGCACGTTCATTTGCGCGATCCAGGCTTTGAATATAAAGAAGATATCGCTACAGGTACTCGTTCCGCTGCCAAGGGCGGCTTCACGACGATTGCTTGTATGCCTAACACGCGTCCGGTAACAGATACGGCTGAGACGGTTTCCTACATTAAGAACAAAGCAGCGGACGTCGGAGTCGTTAAGGTTCTGCCTTACGCATCCATTACAAAAAACGAGCTCGGACGCGAGCTGACGGATTTTGCTTCTCTTAAAGAAGCAGGAGCAATTGGCTTCACCGATGACGGAGTAGGCGTTCAAAACGCGCAAATGATGAAAAACGCTATGGCGCTTGCGCAATCGATGGATATGCCGATCATCGCGCACTGCGAGGACGATACGTTGGTTGAAGGCGCTTGGGCGTCGGAAGGCGAGTTTTCCCGCAAGCATGGCTTGAAGGGAATTCCGAACGAATCGGAAGCGATTCATGTAGGAAGAGATGTATTGCTGGCTGAAGCAACGGGCGTGCACTACCATGTATGCCATGTAAGCACAGAGCAGTCGGTTCGCTTGATCCGCCTTGCCAAGCAAATCGGCGTTCGGGTGACCGCTGAGGTTTGCCCGCATCACCTGCTTTTGTCAGATGAAGACATTCCAGGCCTTGATGATGCAAATTGGAAAATGAATCCGCCGCTCCGCACGCCGCGCGACGTTCAAGCGGTTATCGAAGCGATTGAGGATGGAACGATCGATATGGTCGTTACCGATCATGCTCCGCATAGCGCAGAAGAGAAAGCACGCGGCGTGCAGCTAGCGCCATTTGGCATCGTTGGATTCGAAACGGCATTCCCGCTCTTGTACACGAAATTCGTACAAACCGGCAAATGGACGCTCGGGTTCCTCTTGCAGCGCATGACGGCAGATCCGGCTCGCGTCTTCCGTCTTCCGACGGGTCGCTTAGAGCAAGGAGCGCCTGCCGACGTAACCATCGTGGATTTGAACAGCGAGCGTTCGGTTGATCCAAGTTCTTTTGCATCAAAAAGCAACAATACGCCATTCGGCGGCTGGAAGCTTAGCGGCTGGCCAGTGACAACCATCGTTGACGGCGCTGTCGTCTGGTCCGAATAATAATATCTACTTAATTAAGCCAATATATGGGGAATAATGAACACCTGAGGAGTGATACGGATGCATGCAAGATTATTGTTGGAAGACGGTACGTTGTTTACGGGCCTTTCGTTCGGTGCAGAAGCGCAAATGATGGGCGAGGTTGTATTTAATACAGGTATTACCGGTTATCAAGAGGTCCTCTCCGATCCGTCCTACTGTGGACAAATCGTAACGATGACTTACCCGCTAATCGGCAACTACGGCATTACACGCGATGACTTTGAATCGATTCGCCCCTTCATTCACGGGTTCGTCGTTCGTCGTCATGAAGAAGTGCCAAGCAACTGGCGCGCACAATACTCGCTAGGTCAGCTTCTGAAAGAATACGGCATTCCGGGCATCAGCGATATCGATACACGGATGCTTACTCGCAAGCTTCGCAACTACGGTACGATGAAAGGTCTGATCACGACTGGCAACGAGCGCGTTGAAGAGCTTGCTGAGCGTCTTAACATCTCGAAGCTGATGACAGATCAAGTCGCACGCACATCGACACCTCACCTTTTCTCAAGCCCAGGACAAGGCGAGCGTATCGTGCTTGTTGACTTCGGTGCAAAAAGCGGTATTTTGCGCGAGCTTACAAAGCGCGGCTGCGATGTCATCGTCGTTCCTCACCATACAACTGCAGACGAAATTCGCCGCCTGGCTCCAGACGGCATTCAATTGTCCAATGGCCCTGGGGACCCGCAGGATGTGCCTTACGCCGTTAAAATGATTTCCGAGCTGCTTGGCGAATATCCGATCTTTGGCATTTGCTTAGGTCACCAGCTGTTCGCGCTAGCTTGCGGAGCAGAAACGACTAAGCTGAAATTCGGTCACCGCGGCGGTAACCACCCGGTTAAAGAGCTTGCAACTAACCGTTGCTACATTACTTCGCAAAACCACGGATACACGGTGCTTGAAGAGTCCGTAGCGAACACGCCTTTGACGGTCACGCACATTAACAACAATGACCGCACAATCGAAGGACTTAAGCACAATACATTCCCTGCATTCTCGGTTCAATATCACCCGGAAGCAGCTCCTGGACCTTACGATTCCAGCTATTTGTTTGATGAGTTCCTAGAAATGATCCGTACGCACAAGAAAAACAACCCACAAAAACCTCGTCAAGCGGTGTTATCGGAGACGTTGAAAGGAGAGCTTCAGTATGCCCAAAAATAATGAACTCAAAAAAATTCTCGTGATCGGATCCGGTCCGATCGTCATCGGACAAGCGGCGGAATTCGACTATGCCGGGACACAAGCTTGCCAAGCGCTCAAGGAAGAGGGCTATGAGGTTGTTCTTATAAACAGTAACCCGGCTACAATTATGACAGATACGAACATGGCTGATAAAGTATACATCGAGCCAATCACGCTTGATTTTGTATCCCAAATTATTCGCCAAGAGCGTCCGGACGGATTGCTTCCGACGCTTGGCGGCCAAACCGGCCTCAACATGGCGGTTGAGCTTGCGCGTGCAGGCGTTCTTGAACGCGAGAATGTCAAGCTGCTGGGTACTCAGCTTACAGCTATCGAGAAAGCGGAGGATCGCGATTTGTTCCGTGATCTTATGCGCGAGCTTGAGCAGCCTGTACCGGATAGCGATATCGTTACGACGATTGAGGATGCGATTGCTTTTGCAAATACGATCGGTTATCCAATTATCGTTCGTCCAGCATACACGCTTGGCGGAACAGGCGGCGGCATTTGCGCGAGCGAAGAGGAGCTGCGCGAGACGGTTGCTTCCGGTATTCGCTACAGCCCGATCAGCCAGTGCTTGATCGAGAAATCGATTGCCGGCATGAAGGAAGTCGAATATGAAGTCATGCGCGATGCGAACGACAACTGTATCGTCGTATGTAACATGGAGAACTTTGACCCGGTTGGCGTACATACAGGCGATAGCATCGTCGTTGCGCCTAGCCAAACGCTTTCCGACCGCGAGTATCAAATGCTTCGCTCGGCATCATTAAAAATCATTCGCGCTTTGAACATCGAGGGCGGCTGCAACGTACAATTCGCGCTTGATCCACAAAGCTATCAATACTATGTTATCGAAGTAAACCCGCGTGTCAGCCGCTCTTCGGCGCTTGCTTCCAAAGCAACGGGTTATCCGATTGCTAAAATGGCAGCAAAAATCGCAATTGGCTATACGCTGGATGAGCTGGTAAACCCAGTAACCGGCCAAACGTACGCTTGCTTTGAGCCAACACTAGACTATATCGTATCTAAGATCCCACGCTGGCCTTTTGACAAGTTCGTTAACGCGAACCGTAAGCTAGGCACGCAAATGAAAGCAACAGGCGAAGTTATGGCGATCGGCCGTACATTCGAGGAATCGATTCACAAAGCGGTTCGCTCGCTTGAGATCGGCGCGCACCGCATTCACTTGAAAGAAGCATCGTCCCTAGAAGATGCCGTGCTTCGCTCACGCCTTGAGAAGCCGGACGACGAGCGCATGTTCCTTGTAGCGGAAGCATTCCGCCGCGGTTACAAGCTGCAGGAAATTCAAGATATTACAAACATCGATTGGTGGTTCCTTGATAAAATTCAATTGATCGTTGCATTCGAAGATCGGATGCGCAGCGAATCAGCCCTTTCCTATGAAATGCTATATGAAGCAAAACGCAAAGGCTTCTCCGATCGTTCGATCGCAGAAATCCGCCGCGAAGGCTTCCCGAACGGCAGCCATACAACTGAGGAAGAAGTACGCGCGCTTCGCGTACAACACAATCTGAAGCCTGTTTACAAAATGGTTGATACTTGCGCCGCTGAGTTTGAAGCGTCTACTCCGTACTACTACTCGACCTATGAAGTAGAGAACGAAGTTACAGCTACGGATAAACAAAAGGTACTCGTGCTTGGTTCCGGTCCAATTCGCATCGGCCAAGGCATCGAGTTCGACTACTCAACGGTCCACGCTGTATGGGCCATCCAAAATGCGGGTTACGAAGCGGTTATTATCAACAACAACCCGGAAACGGTATCAACTGACTTCAGCACATCCGACAGACTGTACTTTGAACCATTGTTCTTCGAGGATGTGATGAACGTCATCGAGCAAGAGAATCCAATTGGCGTAATCGTACAATTTGGCGGCCAAACGGCAATTAACCTTGCTGCTCCGCTCTCCAAAGCAGGCGTACGCATTCTCGGCTCCAGCCTTGAAAGCATCGACGCTGCGGAAGATCGCAAGAAGTTCGAAGCCTTGCTTCGCAGCTTGAACATCGCACAGCCAGACGGCAAGACTGTAACTTCAGTAGACGATGCAGTTGTTACCGCGCAAGGACTTGGCTATCCTGTACTTGTTCGTCCGTCCTATGTACTAGGCGGCCGTGCAATGGAAATCGTATACTCGGATGAAGAGCTTCTAAACTATATGGAGGTTGCCGTAAAAATCAACCCGGAGCACCCGGTACTGATTGACCGCTACATGCTGGGCAAAGAAGCAGAGGTAGACGCGATTTGCGACGGCGAGACAGTGCTTATCCCAGGCATCATGGAGCATGTTGAGCGCGCGGGCGTTCATTCCGGCGACTCGATCGCGGTTTACCCGCCACAATCGCTTTCTGATGACATTAAACAACAAATCGTCGACATTACAATCAGCATTTCCAAAGCGCTGAACGTAATCGGACTTGTCAATATCCAGTTCGTCATTCATAAGGAGAAGGTGTATGTCATCGAGGTTAATCCGCGCTCGTCGCGTACGGTACCTTTCCTAAGCAAAGTAACAAATATTCCGATGGCAAACTTGGCTACAAAAGCAATTCTTGGCACGAAGCTTGCAGAACTTGGTTATGTAGACGGCTTATGGCCAGAGGATGAATATGTATCGGTTAAGGTTCCTGTATTCTCCTTCGCTAAGCTTCGCCGCGTTGACCCTACCTTGACGCCTGAGATGAAATCGACGGGTGAAGTTATGGGCCGCGACGTTCAGTATGCGAAAGCACTATACAAAGGCCTCATCGGCGCAGGAATGAAAATTCCAACATCAGGCGCAATCATTGCTACGGTGGCGGACAAGGACAAAGAAGAGGCAACAGAATTGCTGCGCGGCTTCTTTAACCTAGGCTACAAAATCATCGCAACTGGCGGAACGGCAAAAGCGCTTGAAGAAGCAGGCTTGATCGTTACGACTGTTAATAAACTTAGCGAAGGTTCACCAAATATTTTGGATCTCGTACGCGAAGGTGAGGCGCAGTTTGTTGTCAACACGTTGACAAAAGGCAAAGCGCCTGAGCGTGATGGATTCCGAATCCGTCGTGAAGCCGTTGAGAATGGCGTTGTTTGTATGACATCGCTGGATACTGTCCGCGCATTGCTAGTCATGCTCGAGACTTTAAACTTTTCCTCGCGCTCTATGCCAGTAGTGCTTCAAAAGAAATAAGCTCACAGCAGCTTAAAAGTACGGCCAGCGTTCATTGCTTTGCTTGCTTCCAAAGGGCTTTAAGCCTTTGCGGAGGCAAGCTTAGAGCAAGACGTATGGCCGTTTATTATGCAAATGTGCAGAGAAATGGAGAGGTTTCGAATGAAGTTGACAAACGAGCAAGCTGCAGGACGGATTATGGTAGCGCTGGATTATCCAGATGCTGCAGCGGCAGAGCGTTTAATTGCCGAGCTACAGGGCATTCCTTGTTATATAAAAGTGGGGATGCAGCTATTTTATGCCGCAGGTCCTTCATTTGTGAATAGCTTGAAAGAGCGAGGCTACTACGTTTTTCTAGATGTTAAAATGCATGATATTCCGAATACGGTCAAAGGCGGGGCAAGCAGCGTTACTAAGCTAGGCGTAGACATGTTCAACGTGCATGCTGCTGGCGGAAGCGCAATGCTGGAAGCTGCGCTTGAAGGCGTGGACCTTGCCCTTGCAGGCAGCGGACTGAGCAGGCCAACCGTGATCGCGGTTACCCATTTGACGAGTACAAGCCAGTCGATGCTTAACGAGCAAATTGGCATCAACGGTACGGTAGAGTCTGCGGTTCTGCGTTATGCGGAGCTGACGAAGAAGGCAGGTCTGGACGGCGTTGTCGCATCGCCCTCTGAGGTAGAAGCGATTAAAGCAGCATGCGGTGCAGCTTTCAAAACGATTACGCCCGGCATTCGTCCGGCAGGCGCTGACGTGAACGATCAATCGCGCATTATGACGCCTAGCGAGGCTCTGCGTCAAGGCACTGATTATATGGTAATCGGTCGTCCGATTACGGCGGCACCTAGCCCAAGAGCTGCAATTGAATCCATTATTGAGGAGCTGACATCCTATGAGTAAATCAACGTTAACTGAATTGCCTAACCAAATTGCCAAGAGCTTGCTTGAGATTGAAGCGGTGGCGCTTCGTCCTAATGAGCCTTTCACTTGGACTTCAGGCATTAAATCGCCGATCTATTGCGATAATCGACTTACAATGACTTATCCTTCAATTCGAGATGTGATAGCTGAGGGCTTCGCGACCATCATTCGCGAGAATTATTCTGATGCCGAGGTTATTGCGGGAACATCAACGGCGGGTATTCCCCATGCAGCGTGGGTAGCCCAGAAGCTTAATCTGCCGATGGCCTATATTCGCGACAAAGCGAAAGGACACGGCAAGCAAAACCAAATCGAAGGACGCGTAAACCCAGGCCAGAAGGTTGTTGTTATCGAGGATTTGATCTCGACAGGCGGCAGCTCGCTGAAAGCTGGGCTAGCCGTGCGGGAAGCAGGCGCGGAAGTATTGGCCGTGCTAGCGATTTTCACTTATGAGTTCGATTCAGCGATTCAAGCCTTCGCCGCAGAGCAAATGCCGCTTGCAACGCTGTCTAACTACAGCGCATTAATTCAAACGGCTGTTCAGCTCGGTAAAGTTGCACCGGAAGATGTGGCCGCATTGCAAGCTTGGAGACAAGATCCTCAAGCTTTTGGTAAATAATTTGTAAATGAATTAAAAGGCGTGCTCTCGCATTCATGAGAGCACGCCTTTGATATCTATCAAATTAATAAATTCGACACAAAAAATTAAAATTTTCTTCTTAATCTCTTATTAATTATTAGGTTATCCGATAAATAATAATAGCACTATTTTTCATGAATTGTGTTGCGGTACATTAATGAAGTTATTTGGTTGGGGAGCAGATGCGGCCACAGAAATCGTTAATGAGCTGGACCCAGCCATTTCTCATTTTAAAGTGAAATAAATTGGGGTTAAATGCTGCTTTTAGCGTGATGCGGGAGCATTCGCCAAAAGCAGCTTTTTTACTTTGCAAACTTTTTAAAATATGTTTCTTTTTGGCGTAACTTTTTTACCATGTCTTTCGTCTATCATGTAAGATTAGAATTATGAAAGTTGGTTGAGGAGGGATCGCAAGCGCTTATGGCCATTCCGCAGGAAGAAGAGCAAATAACAGAAGGGCAGATAGAACCCGCCGTTGAAAGACGCAATCTACTTACCGTAACCGATGTAGAGCGTACGTTTCAGGTTGGAGGTTCTCCGCTTCATGTATTGAAGGGCATTCGAATGGAGCTCAAGGAGCGCCAGTTAGTTATGCTTAGAGGCAGATCGGGTTCAGGCAAGACGACGCTTCTGAATTGCTTGGGCGGGCTGGATACTCCAAGCAAGGGTGAGATTTTGTTTAATGGTTTGACCTTTCACAGTATGAGTGACGATCAACGAACGTTAGTAAGACGCAAGCACATGGGCTTTATCTTTCAAGCCTTCGCACTTATGCCGCTTTTATCTGCACGGGAGAATGTGGAGCTTTCCCTTCGCATGGCTGGTATTCCGCGTGCAGAGTGGAAGGATAGAGTTACAGAGTGTCTTGAGCTTGTTGGTCTCGAGCGAAGGATGAATCACCGTCCATTCGAGCTCTCGGGCGGCGAGCAGCAGCGTGTTGCTATTGCCAAGGCGATCGCTCACAAGCCAATGCTGCTTTTGGCCGATGAGCCGACAGCAGAGCTTGATTCAGGCATGTCCGCTCAAATTATGGCCGTTTTCCAAAATATTATTCGCACTGAACAAGTTACAATTTGTATGACTACACATGATCCTACGATTTTGGAGGTTGCCGACCGTGTCTATGAAATGGTGGACGGAAAGTTTATTTAAACGCTCGATGGTTGTTGTTATGGGTGTTTCATTAGTATTCGCAAGCGGGTGCTCATTGCTTCCCGCCGAGCCAGAGGAAGAGGTATTGCCGGTAATCGCCCCTCCGCAAATATCCAAGAAGCCGGAGTACGAGGTGACGACTGCCACTCTCGAGACGAAGGTGCAGGTGATTGGCAAGCTGATCTCCTTGGAAGAAGAAACCTTGTTTTTCACTCTAGACGGCAAGCATTTGAAATCGGTCTCTGTGAAAGCGGGTCAAGATGTCAAGGCAGGCCAAGTGATCGGCGAGCTTGACGTGGATGATTTGGTCAAAAATCTGCGCCTCGAGAAGCTTGCTTTTAAGAAGGAAGAAGTTTCAATGAAAGAAACGCTGCGTTCGCGCGATGAGATGGACACGATTGAATTTGAGGAAAAGATGATTGCTTTCGAAGAGCGCAGGCAGAAGCTGGTTGACATGGAAGAGGAAATCGCGAAGGCAACTTTGACAGCACCATTTAGCGGTAAGGTTGTTACGTTAAATGTTCAGAAGGGCGATCTTATTAAAGCTTATGCGCCGATTGCAATTATAGCGGACACGAGCAAAATAACAGCAGCTGCGAAGCTATCCAAAACAGAGCTGGAAAAAATAGCTGTCGGTTTAGAGGTATCGGCTAATATCAGCAGTGTCGGTACGTTTAAAGGCAAAGTGAAGCAGCTTCCGATCAAAACGGAAGAGGATCCGAATAATGGCGGCGGCAACGGCGGGAATCCTGAAGCACCGAAGCCGGAGCGTCCAGAGGACTTCCTTCTTGTCGATCTTAAGGATCTGCCGAAAAACTTAAACAGAGGAACCCTGCTGTCTATCAACATCATTACGAAGCGCACAGAAAATGCCATTGTTATTCCTCCTTCTACGCTTCGTTCAATTGGTGCTCGAACTTACGTGCAGGTTATTGATGCTGACGGCAAGCGTGAGGTGGATGTAGAGGTCGGCCAACAGACCGCGACGCAGGTTGAGATCCTGCAAGGTTTGAAGCCGGGTCAGAAAGTTGTAGGTCGATAGCCGATGGGTATTCCGCTATTTCGTTTTTTGTTCCGCAAAATGTGGAACACGCGCTGGCTAACCTTAAGCACGCTGGCGGGACTGACCTTGGCGGTTGCTTTTGCGACCAGTATACCAATGTACGCGGATGGCGCGCTCAAACGAGTCGTAGCCGAATCGCTGCAGGAGAAGAGCTCTGGATTACCGGCTGGCTCCCTTCTAATGAGGTATCAATCACCCGCTGGCGGGAAAACGGATTTATCGGCGCTGTCAGGGCTTGAAAGTTATATTTCGGATGGAGTGCCGAAGGAGATCGGCTTTCCTTATCAAACATACGTCAACAGCTATTCCATACGCAGCACAGAGGTCGTGCCCGAGGATCCCTCTAAGGTTGATGCTGGGCGCAATCGCCAGCTCACCATTATGACCATGTCGAAGCTTGAGGCTAATACCGAGCTTACGCAAGGCAGATGGTTCGTGAATACTGAAGGGGATGGAGAGCTGCTCGAAGCGGTTATGTTCGAGGAAGCGATGTATCGTAATGATGTACATATCGGTGACATATTCGAATATCCGGTATACGGCGGATTAGATCTTACATTACGGGTCAAAATCGTCGGGGCGGTCAAACCGCTTACTGATACAAGTTCATACTGGTATCAAGGAATGGAAAGCTTGCTGAATACGTTGCAAATTAGTGAAACAGCGTTTGAGAAAAATTTGCTCGCTAAGAGAAGCATTCCGCTTCATAATGCCAGCTGGTATTATGCTTTCGATTTATCGGAAATTCAAACGAGCCAATTATCGCCGCTAGGCAGGACGCTTGAGCGCCTCAACATTGAGTTGTACCAGCGCCTCAAGGATACGAGAGTTGAAATCTCGTTTGCGTCCACGCTTTCAGAGTTTAAGAAGCAAAGCCTGCAGCTGCAAACGCTTCTGTTCACGCTTGCTGCACCCATGCTGGCTATGGTATTTTTCTTTATTGCGATGAATGCTCGCCAGTCTCTCGACAAACAGCGCAGCGACATCGCCGTTCTCCGAAGCCGGGGAGCAGGGACGCGGCAAATTATTTGGATTTATTTGCTCGAGGGCTTGCTGCTTGGCGGCATAGCGCTTGCGAGCGGCCCCTTCATCGGCTGGTTCATGGCGAAGAGCATAGGATCGGCCAATGGCTTCCTCTCCTTCGTCAATCGCAAGTCGATACCGGTTGGCTTCTCTACGGAAGCGATGATCGCGGGAGGCGCAGCGGTATTGCTTGCTCTTCTTGCGACAATTATTCCAGCAATTATGTATGCTAGATCATCTATAGTCAGCTACAAGCAGGATCTTGCCCGGTCTGACCGCAAGCCTGGCTGGCAGCGTTGGTATCTCGATGTATTATTGATCGTTGCTGCAGGCTATGGGTGGTACATGTTCAATGAACGGCAGATGCTGACGTTCAAAACAGGGATGACGACGGATCAATTAAATGTTCAACCGTTTTTATTCTTTGTTCCGGCTTTGTCTATTTTTGCACTTGGTTTATTTTTCTTGCGGCTGTTCCCGTGGCTGTTGAAGCTCTTCACATGGCTGGGACGCAAGTTTTTACCAGTGCCTCTTTATTTAACGCTTACTCAGCTTTCCCGCTCATCAAAGGGATATTACCCGCTTATGATTTTGCTAGTGCTAACGCTGGGACTTGGCGTTTATAACGCATCGGCAGCTAGAACGATCGATTTGAACTCGACGGAACGGACGTTGTATAAATACGGCGCCGACGTTACCATTCAAACGGTGTGGGAAGGCTCTCCAGAGATTACAACGAAGCCGGGCAATAACGGCGGAGGCAATGGAGGAAACGGCGGCGGCGGTGGTGCAGGCGGCGGAAATGGCGGTGGCGGTAACGGTGGTGCCGGAGGTGGCGCTGGCGCTGGCGGTGGAAATGGCGGCGGCTCAGGTGGCGGCGGTCAAAGCGTCCCTACAAAAGTTTTATTCAGTGAACCGCCCTTCGAACTGTTCCGTTCCCTGGAAGGGGTAGAAGCAGCAGCACGCGTATTGCAGGCGAAAGGGAGCGTCGTTATCTCGGGCAAATCAATCGGTCAAGGTACGATAATGGGTATCGACAACGTTGACTTTGCGAAGGTTGGCTGGTTCCGCAACGATTTGTATCCTGCGCATCCGAACTATTATTTGAATAATTTGGGGCTGTATGAGCATGCGGCGCTTATTCCTTCAAAGGTAGCCGAGAAATATCAGCTGAAGCTGGGTGATCCGGTGTCAGTCGGCTTTACGGAAGGCAAGGTTGATTTTGTAGTGGTGGGCATTTTGCCTTATTGGCCTAGTCAATATCCGGATAAATCACCGTTCATCATCACGAATTTGGACTATATTTATGATCAAATTCCGCTTATTCCTTACGAAGTATGGTTGAAAATGAAGCCTGATGCGAAGGTCGCGCCTATCGTTAAAGAGCTGCAGAAGGCCGGTGTAGAGCTAGCATCTATCAATGATGTTAGAAGTGAGCTTATTCTGCAAGCGAAGCTTCCGACAAGAGGCGGCGTCTTCGGCATACTGAGCTTAGGATTTCTCGTTTCCGTTATCATTACCCTTGCAGGCTACGTGCTCTTTTGGTTCTTTAATTTATCGGGGCGTGTCGTTCAATTCGGGGTACTTCGCGCGATGGGACTTTCTCGTAAACAGCTCACGGGCATGCTGCTGCTGGAACAGCTCTTCACAGCTGGTCTTGCGATAGGTTTGGGCGTTTTAATTGGGAAAGCGGTCAGCTTGCTGTTCCTGCCTTTCCTTCAAACAGCGGAAAACGTGGCTGAGACAGTACCGCCATTTAGAGTCATTTTCGAATCGAGCGATACGAATCAATTGTTCATCGTAGTCGGATTTATGATGCTGATCGGCGCATTGATTCTCTTCCTGCATATTCGCAGGCTCAGAGTGCATCAAGCGGTCAAGATGGGAGAAGAACGATGACAACAGCGATGATCGATTGCGAAGGTCTGGTTAAAATTTACAAAACAGACGATCTAGAGGTCGTCGCCCTGCAAGGCTTGAACTTAAAAGTAAACGAAGGCGAGCTTATGGCTATCATCGGCAACAGCGGCAGCGGGAAATCGACGCTTCTGAATACGCTGGGCGGTCTTGACCGCCCTTCTGCCGGACAGGTGCGCGTTGGTCCATGGGATTTGCTCAAGATTACGGAAGAGGACCTCGTGAAGTATAAGAGGGAAACAGTCGGATTTATTTGGCAAAATAATGCCCGCAACCTGCTTCCTTATCTCTCCGCGCTTGAGAACGTTGAGATGCCGATGATGTTGTCGGGCAAGGTCGATCGGCCTTATGCAAAGCAGTTGCTAGAGTGGGTAGGCTTGAAGGAGCGGATGCATAACAAGCTCCATCAGCTATCCGGGGGGGAGCAGCAAAGGGTCGCAATCGCAATTTCGCTGTCGAACCGTCCTAGGCTTTTGCTTGCTGATGAACCAACAGGCTCTGTCGATACGGCAACCTCCGATTTAATAATGGGTATTTTCCGCAGGCTGAATCACGAGATCGGCATTACGATCGTGATCGTAACACATGACTTGACGCTTGCGGGCAAGGTCGATCGGGTAGTCGCCATCCGCGACGGCTTAACGAGCACGGAGTTTATTAAACGGAATCCGAATATCAATCTTGATGGAGGTGAGGCAGAGCTGCCAGCTGCTGCTAGTGGACTGCAATCCGTTCATGAAGCCTATGTCGTCGTAGATCGAGTTGGACGTTTACAAGTGCCTAAGGAATATTTATCCGCCTTAAACATTAAAGACAAAGCAACTATGGAATTTGACGGTGAGCGGATTATTATTACGCCGCCAAAATCATTGGGGGGTTAAATCGAATGAATACTAAACGGTTGTCAGGTATGCGGATTCGTAAATTTACTTTGGTTAGCTTAACGCTTGCTTTGCTAATTGGCTTGCTTGCTGCTTGCAGCGGCGGCTCTGAGGAGTCGGCGGAAAAGCGGGTATTGCGGATTGGCGTGCTATACGGCGGTTCGGATAACGAGCCTTATTTCCGCCAGCAATACACAGATATGTATGAAATGTCGCATCCAAACATCGAGTTCGAAATCGTAGGCGCGATCAACTATGATGAACAGCGCTTTGAGCAGCAAGATCCATCCAAGCCTTCAACGCAGCCTGATCCTTATGAGAAGATGAAGGAAATGATAAACGGCCAAAATCCAGTAGATGTTGTTGTTCTAGACTACAATATGCTGCGTAGATTGACGCAGGATAACCTGCTTCAACCGCTTGATCCGCTCGTAACGCAAGATAAATTTGATTTGAGCGATTATGTACCTACTGTTATTGACGGTATTAAAGCGGCAGGCGACGGCAATCTCTACGCGTTAACGCCTACGTTCAACTCTTCTGCCCTTTATTATAATAAGAAGATGTTCGCTGACGCAGGTGTAACTCCGCCAACAGACAAGATGCAATGGGCAGATATTCTTAACCTTGCTCGTGAAGTTGCCAAAGGTGAGGGAGAAGACCGCAAGTTCGGCTTCTCGTTCAATCGCTGGCCATCCGATGGCTTTAATGACACGCAAATTTACAGCCAAGCGCTTCAATTGAAAATGTGGGATGAAAAAGCTGAGAAAATGCTTGTTAACAGCGATCAATGGGAAGGCGTATGGAGTACAGTAGCATCCCTCTACCAAGAAGAGGTTGTTCCGACTCAAGAATTCATTAACAAAATGTATGAGAAGCAAAGCACTGATGGCGGCAATGGCAATGATCCTTTCTACGGTGATTTGTTCATCAAAGGCAAAGTGGCAATGACAATTGGCGACTATGGCTATATTAACGAGCTCAAGAAAGTTTCGGACAACGCTTCGAAAATCAAAGATTTTGAGCCTGTAGACTGGGATGTCGTGACGGTACCCGTTCATCCTAACGATCCGGATGTTGGCGGCAGCATCACGCTTAGCCAGCTGATGGGGATTAACAGCAAAGCGGAAAATGATAAAGACGCTTGGGATTTTATTAAATTCTCAAACAGCAAGGAATGGGCGAAGCTGAAGTCGAGAAGCCTTTATGAGATGGTTGCACGCAAAGAGTTCTTGTCGCCGATCGGCGGCTTGCAATACAACATGAATGCCTTTACTACGCTTAAGCCGCTTCCGCCATCAAGCTCGGATGCTGACCTTATTTATCGTACTAAACCAGGCATATGGGAAGCTCAACAGCCTGGCTACGAGCTCTTCCAGGAAGTCATCAAGAAAACGAAGACAGCAAAAGAAGCGCTTGCGGAGTGGGAAACACGAGGAAATGCTGTGCTTGAAAAAATCAAAAACAATCCGACTGGAGCAGCTACCGATGGCGGCGGAGCAGTCGAAGTGATGCAAGATGATAAGTAAATAATATCGTAAAAAGCCCGCAATCGGCCTGAGCGCCGTTTGCGGGCTTTTTCCTTTGTAATGGACATTTGTCTACCCTCTTAATAGAAACGACTGAAAAGCAGTCCAAGAGCCGTTATCGGTCTGATAAAGCAAGTGAACGCGATCGATTTTGGAAACGAGGTCAGTAGATTGCATTCGAAGATTGCCATATAGATCGTGAAGCTCATCTGCGGAAAGCTCTTGCCCGATCGTGATATGCGGCGTATAAACGTTATTTCCATCGGTGCTAGTTAATGGACCGCTGCAAACCTGCTCGTGGAGCTCCTGCATTGCAACTGTGTCTTGAAGCGCCAGATAGAGCACATGATTAACGGGATAGAAGGTCGAGACTCGGTTCAATTCGATGGTGAATGCGGGCATGGTCGATGTTACCTTCTCCAAATGTGCGACGGCAACCTGCAGCTCGTCATTTGTCCATTCCTCTGCTTCTCTAACAGTGAGATGAGCAGGAATTGCTGAGTAATGCGGATCATGGCGTCTCCGCCAGCTATTAGCGACATCTTGCACATGCTTTTCCGGGAAAACGACTATTCCAAATAACATGGACATCAGCTCCTTCGTAATGACCTAATTTGAGTATACCCGATTTGCATGAAATATAAGAAGCAATTGGAAAGGATTAAGTCATTTACACTAGTATTATCCGAATTTGTGGGTATTCTAATGGCTACAGCCTTTATTGGTGTGGCAAATAAGCTGCTTATCCTATAATAAAGTGGGGGGATTCGCATGAGATGGGTGTACTGGGTGCGCCTATACGAAACGAAGTTTCAAGCTGGTTGCCTTGTCAGGAGAATGGAAAATGATTGGTGGGTCTATGGCTACGATTGTCCACGTGAGGTCGAGGTTTTTAGATCCCGAAAAGGACGATTTGGCGTGAGATATATTCCTTAAAAAAGAAATATAATTATATTAGAATATTTTGCTTGACTTAAAACATCCCCGTATAGTATATTATTTTATGTCGCCATTTCAAGAAGCTTTGCTCAAATGGATATACGTCGCGGGGTGGAGCAGCCCGGTAGCTCGTCGGGCTCATAACCCGAAGGCCGCAGGTTCAAATCCTGCCCCCGCAACCAACCTTTCGATGAATACGTTGAAATAGACGTTTTTCGAGGGCCCTTAGCTCAGTTGGTTAGAGCGGTCGGCTCATAACCGATTGGTCGGGGGTTCGAGTCCCTCAGGGCCCACCATAAGCAAAACCTTCATAACATGCCGGGGTGGCGGAACTGGCAGACGCACAGGACTTAAAATCCTGCGGTGGGTGACCACCGTACGGGTTCGATTCCCGTCCTCGGCATACCTAGCTTTTACGCACTTTGTAGAGTTAGTATCTAACCATTGTACATAAGGAGTCCTGTGTGGTGAATTTCCACATCAGGGCTTTTTTTCATACACACAGGATTCTATGGAAAGCTTCCGGCGTCTTTCGCAACGATGTACCTACTGTAACGATATTTACATTAGGAAGACACGAAAGGAGTCATGCACAACATGACGAGAGCAAGGGTATTAAAAATCAGTGAGCATATTCCCACTACATGGGAAGAAACGCTAGAGAATTTCATGGCATGGAAAAAAGCACAGGGTCTTAGTAAACAAACGCTCGATGATTATAAGCGTCATGTGAGTCAGTTCTATAAGCGATATTCTGATGCTTTCGTGAGTCAGCCCCACCAGTTGGAAAAGTGGCTCTGTGAATACTTCGCAGATAATATCAAACCTGCGACCTATAACAACCGTCTTGTGTACTTACGCGCCTTCTATGAATGGTGCATAGATAAGACGGGACTACTCACTTAGAATCCTTTGAAGGGCTTTAAGAAGCGTAAAGAAGAGGGCAGAATAGTTCAGCATGACGAAGTAATCCTAATTGCCCTTATCAATGCGCCTGATAAAAAGACGTATGCAGGGCTTAGGGACTTCGCATTAATCCTGCTGACGCTAGATACTGGTATCCGCCCCAATGAGTTCTCCTTGCTTCTTGATGACTTCAATGTTAGTGCAGAGAACGCTAAGACACGAGTTTCTAGGACGATGAATCTTAGCCCTCAGACCGCTAAAGCCATTGGTGATCTGATTGCAAACCGCCCGAAGGAATGGAAGAAGGCAATGTCGATATTCTGCACGAATGAAGGTAGTTCCTTGACTCGCTACACTTGGGGCGACCGAATGGAAATGTATTCAAAGAAGCTAGGGACTAAAATCATTCCCTATGATCTTCGGCATTCCTTTGCAATTGGCTTCCTGCGTGGGGGCGGTAACTCGTTGGCATTATAGCGGTCATTGGGACACACCGACCTTACGATGACCAAACGCAATGTAAACCTTGCTGAAAGCGACATGAATGAACAATATGCTATGGCTTCGCCTTTGAACAGGCTTATGCCAGTTAAGAATAGAGCAGGGCGGATTGTGTAAACGAAGATTATTTGCCAATCGAGAGATATACGTGGTATTATAATTCGTACAAATAAAACGGACTGAGGAAGCACCTCTTTCGCGACACAAGCGAGGGGGTGCTTTAGTTTGCTTATGTAATATTATTAATTTGAATCCACAGTCTTCTCTTACACTTATTTATGGTATAAACTATTATAATGGACGACCTGTTCCAAGGAGGTAAGGAGTTTTGAGCACTAGATATACAGCAATCGACCTTTTCGCAGGTGCAGGGGGAATGTCTCTTGGGTTTGAACAAGCTGGTTTCGATGTACTCGCGGCGGTTGAATATGACCCGATACATGCATCAGTGCATCAATATAATTTCCCTCAAACTAAAGTAATATGTGCGGATGTAAGTAAAATTTTAGGACATTCCATTCTCGAACAAGTTGGTAAGAAGCCCGGAGAAATTGACGTTGTATTCGGTGGGCCTCCCTGTCAAGGCTTCTCGATGATTGGCAGAAGGTTATCCGACGATGCGCGAAATGTCCTTTTATTCCACTTCTACAAAATAATAAGTGAGATACGACCAAAATATTTTGTTATGGAAAACGTTTCCGGTCTGACGCTTGGGACTGCGAAAAACCTTCTTCAAACAATAATTAGCGATTTTCAAGGTATTGGCTATGAAATAACTTTACCGTATAAAGTATTAAATGCATCTTCATTTGGAGTGCCGCAAAGTAGGAAAAGGCTTTTCCTCTATGGTGCTTATAAAGGCAATCCATTAATTGAATACCCTAGTCCTATATTTACACCAAGAGAAATAAAAGGGACGACTCTAACCATCAGTGAGAGTAGTTTGCCGCTAGGTGTATCTGTTCATGATGCTATTTCTGATTTACCTGATGTTGACATGTTTGAGGAATTACTAACCCAGGATTGGTTAGAATTGAAAACTGAGCCGATAAGCGATTATGCTAAATACCTAGCAGGGCTTCGAGAGGATGATGACGATTTTTCGCTTCCTAGAAATCGCAATCGTAACATTTTAACATCTTCTATACGTACAAAACACACCGACGAATCCAAACAAAGATTTATAGAAACCAAGCAAGGACAGGTCGAGTCAGTTAGCCGTTTTCTCAAGCTTCATCCTGATGGTGTATGTAATACATTAAGAGCAGGAAGCGATAGTAAACATGGTGCTTTCACAAGTCCAAGACCAATCCATTATTTGTACCCAAGGGTAATAACCGTTCGGGAAGCCGCCCGTTTACATTCTTTCCCCGATTGGTTTAGATTACACGTTACAAAATGGCATGGCTTCCGAGAAGTAGGTAATGCCGTTCCGCCGCTTTTAGCAAGAGCAGTAGCAAAACAAATCGCATTAGCACTAGGCGGTAATTTGATGCGTCCGACACAAACTTTGAGCCTTATAAACGAAGAATTGCTAGCTTTTAATATGTCGGCGGCGGCAAAAGAACACAATGTTTCCAAAGATGTTATAGGAACAAGAGACCGCGAAGCAATAATTGAAGGAGGAAGCAGAGTGGCATCAAAATACGATAAAATAATAAGCCATATATTTTTTATTTATTACCAAGAGGGGCTACGAGAATTTGATTTTGTACGCGAAGACATTGAACGCTCAGCCGAAAAACTTGGAATTAAACTACCGAAGAATATTGGCGATGTAATTTATTCTTATCGGTTTAGAAAAGCTTTCCCTAAAGAAATTCTCGATACATGCTCGGGTGAGGAACAATGGACTATTGAAGGAACAGGGGATGCAAAGTACCGATTCAAACTATATTCGTCGGGCGCAAAAATCTCACCAAACCCCAACTTGTATCAAATCAAGATACCCGATTCAACTCCTGAAATTATCGGCAAGTATGCTTTCTCCGATGAACAAGCTTTGTTAGCTAGAGTTCGTTATAACCGTCTAATTGACATCTTTACGGGAATAACGACCTATTCGTTACAAAATCATCTGAGAACCAAAATTCCTAGCATAGGACAGATTGAAATTGACGAAATCTATGTTGGACTAAATAAAAAAGGCGAACATTTCATCATTCCAGTTCAAGCCAAAATCGGCGGAGATCAAATCGGAATCACACAGATAAAGCAAGACCTTGAATACTGCAAGTACAGATACCCTACCCTAAAACACAAGGCTATCGCCGTACATGCAAAAGAACCGAATTTAATCGTTATGTTTGAATTAATTATACAAGACGACGAACTTAAAGTTGTTGAAGAACGACAATATAAATTAGTTCCATCATCGGAAATATCTGAGGATGATTTAAGAATGATGGGTGAAGTCGGACAAGAATAAACTTACTCGTGCTCGGAGATGTTTCTCCGGGCATTTTGCTTTTTCACCCCCAAGATAAAAACATAAATGGTATTTATACAACGCTCAAAATCCTCTTTCAGTTCATGTTCCCAAACTCGAAGAATATTCCAGTTACGCTCTTTGTAGTAATCCGTAATTGTAACGTCTCGTTTTTTATTACGTTCCAATTTAGTCACCCAAAATTCAATGTTAGATTTCGGGATTTTGCAATGTACAGGACACATATGCCAAAAACAGGAGTCAATGAAAACGACTATTTTGTCTTTCTTAATTGCTATATCAGGTTTACCTTCAAGTTCTTTTACATTCCGTCTGAATCGAAGTCCTCGCTTCCAAAGTTCACGAGTTACAGAGTTCTCGATCAGAGATTTTTTACTTTTAACCGATCTCATAAGCTCACTTCTTTTTTCTTTCGATAATTTATCGACCAACGGAAGACCTCCACTTCGATAGAACGTACATTTATTTTGAACTATTTCATGGAATAATAAAAGTGCCGCCTTTGCTAAGTAAGCGTCAAATAGCCCCCACCTTATCATCAGATGAGAGCTAAGATAAGCTGGATTAAGATTTAAACACGTGGCAAGTCAGCGGTAGCGATGTTGACCAAGGCAACAGCTTGTCTAGCGTTTCCGGATTTTTCGGATCGGGAGCTGCGGGAGCTGCTCAAACAAATACATCAGATATTTGAACGGATTCAGCCCATTTTCTTTCGCCGTTTCCATCATGCTATAGATGATACTACTTGCTTTTGCGCCGCGAGGCGTATTGGCAAACAGCCAGTTCTTTCTACCAATTACAAACGGTTTAATCGCTCGCTCACTTCGGTTATTGTCAATCTCAAGCCTACCGTCTTCTAAGAAAGCCGTCAGCTTTTCCCATTGGTTTAAGCTGTAGCCGATGGCTTCTCCAAGCTTGCTCTTCGGTAACGTGCGGGATCGTTGCTGGCGCAGCCATAACAAATAAGCATCCAGAACAGGGCGACTTTTCTCCTGGCGGACACTCTACAATGGAATCAATGTACAGAGGAAAGTATTGTTCGAAAGAAAAAAGAACTCAAGCAGTAAATGAAGTTAGTGGAACTGACACCCGAAATGGTTCATCGGTTTGTTGAAAAAATTGAAGTCAAGCGGATGTTTAGGCGAACATTCAATACAAGTTTGCCGCCACCGCCATTAATAGCCAAATTTATCAATGACCAGTAGTCCAATCATGTGGAGTGTTGCTCACTGTTGATGAGGAAAGACTAATAGGTGAGATGTTTTGGCGAAGCGGAGAAGTTTTCTCTGCTTTTTTTCTATCTGATCGAAGTAATAATATGGTAAAATATTTTTGATAATATTGCAGGGGGTTAGTTAGGCATGGGCAGTGAGGAAAAGATTCCAGTGGTCTTTATTTCGTATTGTTGGACTTCAGAACAGCATAAAGAAAGGGTTCTTGATCTAGCAAAAAAGCTAGTTGCTGATTCGGGTGTTAATGTTATTCTTGATAGATGGCATGGAGAAATCGGTCATGATAGATTTCATTTCATGGAAGATAGTATCAGGAAAGCTGATAAGGTACTAGTTATTTGCGATAATAGATATTGCGAGAGAGCTAATAATAGAGCCGGAGGAGTCGGGACTGAGACAAGAATCATTACTCCTGAAGTCTATGGGAGCAATAAGCAAGATAAGTTCATCCCGATTGCTTTAGAACTGAAAGAAAATGGTGATTACTTACTCCCTGACTTCATGAACAGTCGGTTTGCTCTTGGAATGATTAAAGAAGAAGATTTCGAGAGTGACTATAAGCAATTAGAAAGGCTGATATGGCAAGAGCCTTTATTGAAGCCACCTGTAAGAGGTAATAAGCCTGTTTTTGATTCGGCGAATGCTGACGAAGTGAAATTATCTAAGATCAGACCATTGTTAAATGAGCTTAATGAAGAACGAGTGATTTGGTTACTTCCGCGAGGTTTTTTACATTATACAGATATTATATATCAAAGCCACGACTCTTGGGCTGTTGTAGTTTACTACTACAACTATGAAGGCGAGAGTATACATGGCACTCATTACCACGAATCATATTCGAGAAGATGGGACGATAAGATAGAAGCCCAATATAGTAAACTTTCAATTCCAGAAGCTGATTGGAGTTGGTGTAGAGCGCCATTAAATTTTCTTCAAGAATTAAGGGAAGTCAGTGAGCCGATTGACATAAATGATAAGGTCAATTACGAACAAAAGTGTGGTTACCCTGTCTATTACTTCAAACCGGGGGAGCCTATATTTCTTCCAGAAGTACCACCCGAATATAGTTTTTTTAATGATACTGGAAATCTCAGGGATATTCTAGTAGCGATAAGAGATAAAGATGAAATCAAACGGTTGTCTGAAGATGAACTACTTCAAATGGCAATGACCATAAGACAGAGCGTTTATTTAGAATCAAGTTCATATTTGGGAGAGAAACATCCATCATTTAAGTTTATTAATGAAGTTCTTGAGGATTTCAAGAAATCGTTTTCTGCTCTAGATGTTTTTTTATGGTTAAGCAATTTAGAACGAATTTTACAAAATACCCTTAATCATCAATGGGATAAATGGGAAAAGGATTTTAAAAACTTAAAAACTTAAAATAATTAAGTAAATGTAAATCTTTTAGGGGCATTTTGTTTGAAGTGGGGGAGAGAGAACGAAGGTAACCTTTTTCAAAGAAAAATATGGGTATTACCGTATGATGAAATATTCATTCTGTTCAGGTAGGAATAGACCATTACGGCGGTTTGGGTCTATTGCAAAGAGGATGGCTTGGGGTATATTATTCTACATACCAATACAGGGGAGAGAGAGGAAAAGGGCAATTTTCACGAAATACATATGGCTCTAGAAGCTGGAAAACCTCCTTTGTAGTATCTGACAAAATCAGGTACGATCGAAGGAGGATTTTTTATTGACTAAACTTTTAAATATAGTATATTTCAGATATTGCCTGATGAGATACGGATGAAGCCTTTTAGAAAACGAATTAAGAATATAACAATAAATAGTTTTCAATTTCATTGCGTAATTAATGAATACTACAAAAATGAGTCTGTTTCTTTTCGAGTTTATCCATACAACACCAAAACATCCTTTTTTGATGTTCGTTTCTCCTTTGTAAGCAGCGATGAAGAGTAAATGATCCATTTTAGTGAAGACGTAATATTAATGAAGAGGAAGTGTTAGTATTAAAAAGGTAATTGTAATTTTCATATCGTTAGGACTACTTCTAAGTTATTCTTTAAATACAACTGAAAGAGCAGAAGCAAAAGCAAAGATCGTTACATATAAAAACTGCACAGAGTTGAATAAGGTATACAAAGGCGGAGTTGCTCGTACTTCCTCCGTTAAAAACAAAGGTGGAAAAACGAAATATAAGCCTTTTGTTTCACAGGCTGTTTATGACGCCAATAAGAAAAGTGACCGTGACAAAGATTTGATTGCATGCGAGCGTTAAGGCCTTGCTTCAATAATTACCTCCAAAACATGCAATATCTTACTTAAAAAGACGCCTGCGAATGAGGTTTTTTTTTGAATAAGAATGTTTGTGCTACTCTTACTTATTTGCAGCTTGTCTTGCAGCATTATGAGCCAACCTGTGTAATGGATTATTCTCTTTATGCTTGCTCATATATTTTACTTTTACTTTAATCTCTGGGAACTTCATGTTCAAATTCTTTAGAGAAGCAATAATTTCGGCTCTAGCCTTTTCATAAAAAGGATTTGAAAAATAGTCCCTCGATAAAATAGGATCTATACGACTACAATCCGTAAATATGGAAGCTTGTTTCGGCTGATGATCGATTAATGCTTTCGCAAGCATATCTAGGCTGTACTGGATAGCGAGTAACTCTCCGTAATTTGAACCTTCGTCATGTTCTAAAAGAATTCTCTTTGCAGTAACCTGTACGGTTCGGTTGTAGACAAAGCAGCATGCTACTCCATATTTATGTTGTGCTGAGAATCCAGCGTAATCGCAATAAAGGTACATCGTACCTCTGTTAAGAATATTTTGTCTTAAGCTAGGGATGGCATAAGCTTGTTTAATCAATAATTCTTTGTTTGAATTCACCTGTTTAAGAAACTCCTTCAATGAGAAATTAATAGGTTTGAGAAACGTTGTTTTGAAATCCGATCAGTCAGAATACATAATTGATAATATTGTCAAAAAATATGATGGTTAATCTTTTCATCCCGAATCTTACAAAATAGGCATACATGAGTTTGGCTCACGCATACACCTTATTTGATAAGCGAAAAATTTATCTTGGTTGCTCAGTGTCATGAAGCCATACTATTATCTTGTTTTGGAGGGATTTCGAACATGAATGCAGGATTTTGGATTCGACTAGGAGCTGCGTTGCTTGACGGTATTATCGTTGGTGTTCCTTTATTTATTATTTCATTGATTATTACCGGTGGGTTGGAGGGAAGGGAATATTATACAGATGTGATTTCATTCCTTTATACGCTATTGCTTCCCGTCTTTTGGAGAGGTTATACGATTGGAAAGCGTATTTGCGGGGTTCAGATCAGAAAGCTTGACGGTTCGCCTCCTGGTCTAGGAACGATGCTGCTGCGACATGTTGTCGGAGGGCTAATTTACGGAGTAACTTTGGGTATTGCAGCCATCGTCAGCGCCTTTATGGTTGGTTTGCGAGAGGATAAGCGGGCCATTCATGATTTTATCGCGGGTACGGAAGTTGTGCATGCCAATTGAAAAAAACGAGCGGAGCCAGCTGCGTGTAAACGCTGCCGGCTTTTTTTATTGCAAACTTTTGCTTTCACTAATTTGAATGAAGTAAACTAGAAGCTGTAACGCAATAATTGATCAAATAAGGGGAAGTAGGCGGATGATGAATAAGCATAAGAATGAGGAGTCTTCACTTAAGCAAAGCTCACGCCGTTTATATGCGGAAGTGTTTTCGTTGAAGGATACTTTATATCATGATTTAACCGATAGGTTCAAGGATGATCATTTTCTATTAGAAAACAGAGAGCAGTGGAAAACGGGCATTATGGTTGCTGCTATCTCGACTGCGCTTTTTAGCACCATTTTGTCAGGAAGCAAAGAGTTTCCTTATGTTTATTCCTATCTGAAAATAAAGCTCCAAGCGCATCATCCAGAAGGGGAGGCCGCAATTGAGAGCTGCATGGGCGTTATTTCTAATCTGTTGAATGGTTCGGAATATAATGCTGAGGCATTCTCTGAAGGGCTCGCGCTGTGGCTTTATTTTAGCATCAGGGGCAGGGAATCGTTCGTTGAAGAAGAAACCGTTCCTTATATGTTAGCGGGACAATATATTAATCAATATTATTTGAATTGGTTTGATAAGTAAGAATAGGGAATTTTTTTATTTATACAGCTTAGAAGGAGACGTTGATGTGACGATAATGCCCAGTAACGATTGGACGCAGCGGCTAGAGGAGGAGCTCAAAGCCCCTTATATGCTTGAGCTGCTTGCTTATCTTGATGATAAATATAAATCGGTGACGGTTTACCCAGAGAAGCAAAATATTTTTAATGCACTAAATTATACAACCTATGAACAGACGAAGGTGGTCGTTTTGGGGCAGGATCCGTATCACGGACCTATGCAGGCACATGGGCTTAGCTTCTCCGTGCAGCCGGGCATGAAGGTGCCGCCATCTTTAAAGAACATATACAAAGAGCTGGAGGCGGATGTGGGTGCTCCGATTCCTGACCATGGCAGTTTAGTATCTTGGGCGCAGCAAGGCGTACTGCTCCTTAATACGGTGCTTACGGTGGAGGAGGGCAAACCGAATTCGCATCAGGGACTAGGGTGGGAGCGGTTTACCGATTCAATCATTGCGGCGATGAATGAAAGGGACAAGCCTGTCGTATTTATGCTGTGGGGCAAGCACGCAGAGGCGAAGGCCGCTCATATTGATAGGGACAAGCATCATATTATATCCTCGCCGCATCCAAGTCCGTTTGCTGCTCGCAAGGGTTTTTTTGGAAGCAAGCCTTTCTCAAGGGCGAATGACTTTCTAGAGGCGATTGGGAGCGAGCCTATTGACTGGACGATACCTATGCTGTCTGAACTAAGAAGCAGTTAAAAAAAAGGCTTCTCCGATGACTGAGCGATTGCTCATACCATAGGAGAAGCCTTTTTCTGTCTTTGTTACTTGGCGCTGATCGCGCTGCCCGTCGATGCTTCGCTTGAAGAAGCGGATTGTTGAAGCACTGGTTTTAGCTTTGCATCTACGTAGGTCGAAACCTGAACATCGGTTACAACCTGCGGGTACATTTTATCTGGATCAGGGAGAATCGTTTCGACATAAATAATCGCCCGGTCTCCTTCAAATCCAATGGAAGAGATCCGGATGCTGTAACCAGGATGCGGCACTTGTGCGCTGATGGTTACTTTATTAATGTCAGCGTTTACGGCATTCACAGTAAGCTTAAGGTCTAGCTTAGGCTGTTCGGGCAATTCAGGAATAGGAGTCGTCTCCTTTACGAATGTAATGGCATCATAGAGCCAGCCGGCGGCGTCGCTTCGCGTGATCGCTTTTTTAGGATAAAACTTATTCGAGCTATCCAGTGTGACGATTTTGCTAATGAGCAGCTTTTGGATGCTTTCCATGTAATCCTTGTTAACGTCTGCCTCATCCTCAAGCATCATATAAATTTCGATAAAGGCAAAATCGCCTTTTTTCAAAATCGCTTTGAACAAGTGGTGGGCGAACTGCTCACGAGTCATGACATCATTAGCTTTGACTGTTTTCGGAATTTCAAGTCCATTAAGATTAGCAATGATAAACGATTGCGAATACCATGCATTGTCCTTCAGGTTAGTGAAATAATCGCTTGCTTTAGGCTCTTTAATGAAGCGAATATGATCGATGTTGAGCTCTAACCCTTTTACAATCAAGGTTACGCCTTCCGCATAAGTGAGCTTGCCCTTCGGATTAAACTTATCCTCTTTATTGCTGCTTAGTATGCCAAGTTTCTTTAGCTCGGCAATTTTTTGCTCGTTTACATCATTTTTTACGTCTTTAAATGCCCAGACGGTTTGTCCGAGCGTGAAGAGCATCATTGCAACCAGCGTCAATATTATTATCGGTCGTTTTCTCATACGGTCACCTCTTCGTTTATTTTGCTGCAGCACTTATTTGACGCAATAATAATTCAATTTGTTGCAATTCGCAAGAAAACATTAATCTTTAGGAGAGTGGCCCTGCCTTTATTGATAAAGCGAAGAAATTCGGAACCGGTACAACGCAACCTTTTGAAAAAACTCTCGTCAAACTTAATAATACAAAAAATTACAAAAAGGAGCTGCTATGAAAATTAGAAAAATATTCAAACCTATTATTTTTATCCTTGTCCTTATGATTATGTTTTCTGGCCATGTACATGCTTCATCCGATTCGAAAGTCAAAAGCTTGAATAATATTGTGCAAATTAGCACGCAGGAATATCATAGATCTGCGCTTGCCTTGGATCGTGAAGGTGTCGTATGGGCTTGGGGACATAATTACATGGGTGGAGTAGGGGACGGTACGACTGGATTCAAATCAGCTGCTGTACCTGTTTTGGGGGATGTTGTAAAAATTGCCTCGAGTTTCGAAAATAGCTTTGCTCTAAAAAAAGATGGAACGGTTTGGGTTTGGGGCAGAGGCAACGGATTTCAAGGAGATGGAGTCTACCCTCCAGCTTCCGAATATATAACGAAACCGGTTAAAGTAGAGGGCCTTAACGGTGTCGTTGATATCAAAACAGGGAGCAACCATGCCATCGCGTTAAAGTCGGATGGATCGGTGTGGAGCTGGGGAAATCCCACCTATGGTGCGCTTGGAAGAACGGAATGGAAGCAATCTATTTCAAGTTCACTGATTCCTATGAAGGTGCCTAATCTACAAAATATTGAATCCATTTATGCTGGGTCATTATTTTCTGCCGCTGTAGCGAAGGACGGAAGTACGTGGGTATGGGGTGGGCTTGGCAGTTTTAGCAATATCGATTTAATTGTAAAACATGCGCCGATTAAGCTAGCTGATTATAAAGTCAAAAACATCGTTGAAATTTCGCCATACTATCGGATTTATGTGACCAAGGAAGATGGAACGTTGTGGGAGCTACAGAAATTGATGAAGCTGAAACAAATTGCGAGCGGTGTCGAAATGATAAGCTGTGGTGTTTTCTGTGCGGTTTCCAAGAAAAATGGAGATTTGCTGTGGTGGGATTCCGCTTCGCTTTCCGTTCCTAGTATGCAAAAACATGATTTGAATATCGGTAAAGAAGAAATACGACAATTTGATTTCCATACAAATAATCAGATTCTATTGTTAAAAACAGATGGAACCGTCAGTACTTACGATACAATCAGTTCAATTACAGGGAATGAGACCGTTGATGATAAAGAATTCCAAGCCTATGCAAAGCTCTCGGGCGAGGCGTTGAAACCGCAGCTAAGGCCCGTTTGGAAGGCGATTAACGTCAAGCTTAATGGCGTTGGAGTACCGCTCTCGGCAAATCCTATTGTTATTAAAGGAATTTCCTATATACCACTTCGGGGTGTATTAGAGGGGATGGGAGCAGAGGTTCAGTATAGTGAGGGCAATATTACGATCTCTAACTCCGATCATAAGCTGAAATTAAAGATTAGAACGACAGCAGGAATGAAAGATGGCGTGAAGTTGACGCTGGTGGGTCCTCCGCTAGTAATAAAAGGTATGACCATGGTGCCGCTTCGTTTTGTTAGTGAAGGATTGGGAGCCACAGTGGTATGGGATGCGGACAACAGAACGATTGATATTAAATCAGACAATTGAAGCTAGTTTAACGTGGGGTGGGGTTGCTATCTGACCAGAATATAAAAAAACGAGCCTTTAGCGCTTCTAAAGGCTCGTTTCACGTATAGGGATCTTTTAACCAGCTTACTCGCAGCAGTACTCGATCTACCCAATATCGGAGATGAAAACAAAAAAAGCCTTGATATAAAAGGCTTTCGACGTTTAAGTTATGGTGATCTGAACAGGGTTCGAACCTGTGACCCCTACCCTGTCAAGATAGTGCTCTCCCAGCTGAGCTACCAGATCATATTAGCGACAATTAATAATATAGCAGGATAAGGAAGTGAAGTCAACACTTTTTTGGGATTTTGTAAAGAAAAGCTTACCCTTCAGATTGCAGTGCTGATGTCTAGCGGGTTATAATGCTTTAGGTAGAACAAGCTACTTAGAATCAAGTGTAAACAGCACATTGATACATAGACAGGAGATGGCTTTAAACATGTATAATAACGACATTCACAATCAGTTTGCAGAGGCCGTTCAACAATTGATTGGCAAATCAGGCATCGTCCACTTGCAAAATGATGTAGATTACAAGATCGTTGTGCAGCAATTTACCGGATTCGAAGTGTCCGAGCATTATGATGACGAGGGAGACCCGATGATTTTTAAATTATCGTTTTTAAACGAGCTCGGCAGTGAAGATTCCATCGAAATTTGGGATAGCGCTATTGTTGATCTGGACTTTACAGTGCCTGAAGTAGCGGAAGAATGGGTTACTCCCGGGCTTCAATTTATATTTGCTGTTCTCAAGGATGAGAGCAATGCCATTGAATTTTTTGCAAAATAAAAGGGCTCAGCCTATACGTGCAAGAGAGCTTGATTGTCGCTCTGCTTTGGCCAAGCAGCCTGAATATTCGTTGAGGAGATAATCAAGCTCTTGGCTGATTTTGACAACTGCCTGATCTGTGAGGTTGTTGCATGCATCAAAAATTAAGATCATTTCGGCACGTACCTCTTCAATTTTTTTCTGATAAAAACAGTGCTCCATTAAAACCCCTCCAACTTTTCATTGTGAGTATAACAATAAACGAAGGTTGTTTGAATTTGTTGATAAAACAAATGACGAATTTGTTAGTTTATTGAACAATTCTATAATGAATAACTTCGTATTTGATTAACTACACCGCTGCGTTTATTCTGAAACATTCACATATGAAGAATAGTCCAATGCGAATATAAGAGATAAAATACCCCCTAAGGATTTACAGCCTTTGGGGGTACTTTCTTTAAACGCGTTATGACTCATGCGGAATATCGCATTTGTTTCGAATGAAATGGATTTGGTTTCGAATCCGGTTCAAGTGCTGCTGCTCTTCTTCGGTTTGTTCTCCGTGTTCGGCTTGCTCTAGCTGCTCTAATTCCTGTAATAAGCTTGGTAAATCATGAGACGCATTCGCACAATTATAGCTGCTGTCTACATTTTCAAGCATCGCTTTTCCCTCCAATCCAGTAAGGTTGGACCTTAGCATTGTTATCCAATGTCCGTCAGTTAGTATGAGCCGTTTAACGATGGATATGCATATTGGAAACGTATACTAAAGCTATTCAAATCCGCATACCTATATAGAAAGCGCTCAGGAGGCGGTTTCTGTTGGCTGCGGATTATGCCTATTTGGCTATATGGCTATTGGGAATGTTTGGAGTAATTGGTATAGTGATTGGGGCGGTGGCAGAATTCGTTATTAAAGATACATTATCGCATGATGAGCAGTTTGTATGGCGAAGGAAGCTTCCGGCAGAGGCTTTCAAAAGAAAATAAAACGAAAATCCGGCGTTCGCCTAACAAGCGAATTCGTCGGATTTTTTTATGCATAGGAAGAATTAATGAAATTATTTCCATTAATTAAACGAAGGGATTGATTTCTCTTTACAGGAATATGATGGTCTGCTAAACTAGCAGCAATCTATTGTTAACCTAAATAAAAATATTGTGGTTAACAATAGGAATGATTATCGGATGGAGATTATTATGACACGGAGTTACGAATGGCTTACCGCAATGAACAAGGCGCACCTATGGCATCCTTTTACCCAAATGAAGGACTATAATGACGCAGATCCGCTCATCATTGAACGTGGGGAAGGCGTCCGGCTATATGATGTGCAGGGCCGTGCTTATTATGACGGTTTCTCATCCGTCTGGCTCAACGTTCACGGGCATAACGTGCCGGAGCTCAATCAAGCGATCAGGGATCAGCTGGAGCTAGTCGCCCACAGCACTTTGCTCGGAATGGCAAATGTACCGGCAATTGAGCTGGCAGAGAGATTGGCAGTTATCGCTCCAAAAGGCTTAAATAAAGTTTTTTACTCTGATTCCGGAGCAACCGGTGTCGAGATTGCGATCAAAATGGCATTTCAATACTGGCATAACCTCGGGATAAAGGGCAAATCAACGTTTATCACGATGAATCAAGCGTACCATGGGGATACGATTGGCGCAGTCAGCGTAGGTGCTATTCCGCTCTATCATGACGTGTTCCGCCCCATGCTTTTTCCATCCCACGTGATTCCTTACCCGAATGCTTATCGCCATGAAGGCGGAGCTGCAGAAGCGATGAAAGCTACACTAACGGCATTGCGAATGCTCCTTGAGACAAAGGCTGATGAGATAGCTGCGCTAATTGTGGAGCCGATCGTGCAGGGAGCCGGTGGGATCATCGTCATGCCGCCGGGTTGTTTACGCGAGATGGCCGCGCTGTGCCGACAGTATGGCGTGCTGCTTATCGCGGATGAGGTGGCAACGGGCTTTGGCCGGACGGGTGCGATGTTCGCTTGCGATCTGGAGCAGGTCTCGCCTGATTTGATGGTTATAGGAAAAGGGCTGACTGGCGGCTATTTGCCGGTGGCAGCGACGCTTGCGACGGATGAGATTTATGATGCTTTTTATGCGGATTACACGGAACAGAAAACATTTTTCCACGGACATTCCTTCACGGGCAACCCGCTTGGATGTGCAGTTGCATTGGCAAGCATGAAGCTGTTTGAAGAACGTAACATGCTTGAAGGAGTAAACATAAAGGCGTCCTTTGTAGAGCAAAAGCTCGCTGCGCTTAAAAACCGTCCGCATGTCGGCGATATCCGGCAAAAGGGACTGATGATCGGAATTGAGCTCGTACGCAATAAGGCTTCACGAGAGCCATACGAATGGGCAGAACGAATTGGCGTCAGAACGAGCAGGCGAGCTAAAGAGCTAGGACTGCTTACGAGGCCGCTTGGCAATGTCATCGTGTTTATTCCTCCGCTTGCCAGCACAGATGCTGAGCTTGCTGCAATGACGGATATTTTGGTGCAATCCATAATTGATGTTACTGAAGGTGGTTTACATTCATGAATGGGATACGCGGATTATTTGTAACGGGAACGGACACCGGCGTTGGGAAAACAATCGTTACGGGTGCTCTTGCTGCTGCGCTGCGCGCTGAAGGGCTAAATGTCGGCGTATGGAAGCCTGTGCAGTCAGGCGCCCCTCTTGGCAGCGGAGCTACCGACGCAGAACGTCTGCTGCAATGCTCCGGCATTGAAGAACGGGCGGAAGCAGTGGGGCCATTTACATTTGAGGCACCTCTTGCCCCGCTGCTCGCTGCAAAGGAAGCGGGGCAGAGCTTAACGCTGCGGGAGCTAATCGACGCAGGCAAGCCTTTGGCGAAGCGTTACGAGTCACTGCTTGTCGAAGGAGCAGGCGGCGTTGCAGTTCCGTTGACTGATACCGCGCTTGTTGCAGACTTGATTACGGAGCTGCGCGTACCCGTCATAATCGTGGCGAGTTCAGGTCTCGGCACGATTAACCACACGCTGCTTACGGTGTCCTTCCTACGTGAACGCAAGATCCTGATCATCGGCATTATTTTAAACGATGGCGAATCGACAGACATACACGACGATCCGAGTGTTGCATTGAACGCAAAGCTAATCGAACGATATTGCGGCGTAAAGGTACTCGGTCGTTTTCCACGTTTTCATGACGAGAAGAATACACAATTGTTGATCAAGACGGTAAGAGAAAAGATTCTATTGACACCTATCCTACAAGGATTAGCTGCTCAATTAACGGAGGCTGAAGGATAATGAATACGGTAGATGTTAATTTTGAATGGAGTTCGTTTGCCCAAAAAGCGCTTAATGGCGAGCTTTTAACGGTTGAGGAAGGGCTAGCGATACTTGAAGCGGACAACGAAGAGCTGCTTCCGCTATTGCAAGCTGCTTTTACGGTGAGGAAGCATTATTACGGCAAAAAAGTGAAGCTGAACATGATCATCAACGCCAAAAGCGGCCTTTGTCCCGAAGACTGCGGCTATTGCTCGCAATCTATCGTATCAACTGCGCCCGTTCAAAAATATACGCTGCTCGATAAGGACACATTGGTAGCAGGAGCCCGCGAAGCGATGGCTCGCAAGGCAGGCACCTATTGCATTGTTGCGGCCGGGAAAGGTCCAACGGAAAGGGAACTGAATCAAGTCGTAGATGCGGTAAAAGAAATCCGTGATACGATGCCGCTCAAAATATGCGCCTGCTTGGGACTGTTAAAGGACGGTCAAGCCGAGCGCTTAGCGGAAGCAGGCGTACATCGATACAATCATAATCTGAATACGAGCAAAGCCAACTACCCGTCGATTACGACAACTCATACATACGACCAGCGAGTTGAAACGGTAGAGAAGGTGAAGATGCACGGCATATCTCCCTGCTCGGGCGTCATTATCGGTATGGGGGAAACGAATCAAGAAATCGTTGAAATGGCTTACGCGCTCCGCGAGCTGGATGCGGATTCGATTCCAATCAATTTCCTGAATGCGATTCCGGGGACCCCGCTCGAGAAAGCTGGACGTACTCCGGCTATAAAAGCTTTGAAGGTTCTAGCGATGTTTCGGTTCATTTGCCCGGCAAAAGAAATTCGTGTCGCGGGCGGCCGCGAGGTAAACCTCCGTTCACTGCAGCCTTTGTCGCTATACGCTGCAAATTCGCTTTTTGTTGGCGATTATTTAACGACAGCAGGCCAAGATATTTCGGCTGATCATCAAATTATTGAAGATATGGGCTTTGAAATTGAATTGAATGCCCTTTAAGGAGCCATTCCTGTAATGAAGTAATTTGAGCTTTGAAAGAAAAAAGCGCCTCTAGTATACTGGGAAACGTTCCGGCAAGAACTAAACCCACATACGAAAAGAGGCACTCACTATGAAGCATAAGATGAAACAGAAACAAAATCAACGTATTACAAGAATTACCGAAAAAACGCTCGTTGTTGGCGTAGATATTGCCAAGCGGCTTCATGTCGCTAGGGCCGTAGATTTTCGTGGAATTGAGCTCGGCAAGGATTGTGTATTCAGTAATGATGCAAAGGGGCTAGGAAGCCTTGTAACGTGGATGAAGGAGCTCGAGCAGTCTCACAGCAAGACGGATATCATTTTGGGTATCGAGCCTACCGGACACTACTGGTTTCCACTAGCTGCTTACTTGCAGAATGAAGGAATCAAATTGGTTCTCGTCAATCCTCACCATGTGAACAAAAGCAAGGAACTTGAGGACAACACACAAATAAAAAGCGACTACAAGGACGCCAAAGTTATTGCCAACCTCGTTCGAAACGGGAATTACACGGAGCCCAAATTACCCACAAAGGAATATGCAGACTTACGGATTTTGATGAACACAAGGGAGCAGATCATGGGCAGCTTAACACAAGTTAAATCCAGGATTGTCAATTGGTTCGATCGTTACTTTCCTGGGTATGCGAAGGTGTTTAAAAGCTGGGATGGGAAGGCGTCCCTGATGACGATGCGCCAATTCCCGACACCAGAAGAGATTGTCTCTAAAGGCGCCAGAGATATTCTTGCGTGTTGGAAGAAGGAAGTTAAACGCGGAGTCGGCATCAAGCGTGCTGAACAGCTCTATGCAGCAGCAGAGGTTTCAATTGGGCTTAAAGAAGGTCTAGTCGCTGCGCGGGTTCAGCTTCGTTTGCTGCTAGAAGAATTCGATCTTTACTTGAAACAAGAAGAACAGATTATGAAAGACGTTTTAGAGATATTGGGGAAAATCCCCGGAACTGCCGAAATGCTAAGTATTCCAGGCGTAGGTGTTGTCACTATTGCTGGTTTCCTTGCTGAAATTGGGGATATAAATAGCTACGACCACGGACAGCAGATTATACGGTTAGCTGGACTTAATCTCGTAGAGAACAGTTCAGGTGATCGCAAAGGAAAGACAGGTATAAGCAAACGAGGACGTTCTCGTTTAAGGGCATTGCTGTTCCGCTGTATCTTGCCGCTAGTGGCTAAAAACGAAGAG